>NZ_JBHLWI010000023.1:0-33630 GCF_042432905.1 Fontibacter flavus
ACCAGTATTATACGTGTCAAGGAAAAAATCTAATCAAAAATCCCCAATCATGACTTTAGATTTTCAAAATCAAAAAATTGCAGCATAAAAAAGGCTGCCCTTTTCGGACAGCCCCTTTTTGTTATTTAACTTTTTTCCAGTGCTTGTTCAATGTCCCAGATGATGTCAGAATAATGTTCGACACCTACTGAAATTCTGATCAGTTTATCGGTAATTCCTATAGAAAGTTTGTCTTCAGCTGACACATCACTATGTGTCATAGTAGATGGGTGTTCTGCCAATGATTCCGTACTTCCGAGAGAAACGGCGAGTTTGATCAACTTCAGGCTGTTGAGGAATTTAAAGGCTTCTTTTTCTCCCCCTTTAATATCAAATGATAACATCGCTCCAGCGCTGAAAAGCTGCTTTTTGAAGATAGTATGCTGTGAGGTTCCTGGGGTAAGATGTCCCAAATAATATACCTTTTCCACTTTTGGGTGGTTGGCTAGAAAATCAGCAACTTTCACTGCATTATCAGCCTGTTGGGTCATCCTAACTTTCAAAGTCTCCAAACTTCTCATCAACAACCATCCTGTCCAAGGTCCGGCCATGTTTCCAAGAAAGGTTCTGAGTGTTCTGACCCTCTTCATATGTTTGGCACGGCCAAGTACCGCACCTGCAATCAGGTCAGAATGCCCTCCTATGTATTTGGTGGCAGAATATACAAGTAGGTCTGCGCCATGCTTCAATGGGTGCTGCCAAAGTGGCCCCATATAAGTATTGTCCACACACACCACTACTTCCTTATCCTCATGGGAAAAAGTATCTGCAATTTTTCGGCAAGCTTCTAGGTCAAAGAGTGCATTGGTGGGATTGGCAGGAGTTTCGACGTAAACCATCTTGAGTTGCTCAGCCAGCCCTTTACTTTTAATTTCTTTAATAACCTCCTCAGCAGTTTGATTGCTTGTGAAGCCTATCCCACGTATTCCATACTGGGGCAAAACCTTATTGATAAAGTGGTCAGTGCCACCATATACGGGTTTGCTGTATAATAATACATCTCCTGGTCTTAAAAATTCCAGCATTACAGTCGAGATGGCAGACATACCGCTTTCAAATACGGCACAGTCATCTGCCCCATCCCATAAGCAAAGTCTTTCTTCTAAAATTTGAAGATCAGGATTGTTCAAACGGGAATAAATCAACCCTAATTCTTCATTAGGTTCTTTTTCACGTTGGCCATAGGCTACTTCAAAAAATGCTTTACCTTCCTCTGCAGAATTGAAAACAAAGGTTGATGTTTGAAATATTGGGCATTTGATCGCGCCTTCGGATAATGCAGGTTTGTAACCATGAGACATCATAAGACTCTCAGGGTGAAAATATCGGTTCTCCATGCTATTTGGGTTTATCAACGCAAATCAGCACAAATCCCATGAAATTGTCAATAGGCTAAAAAAATATTATTCTGAAAATTTAGAAAACACTTTTAAAATATTTTTCTATAATGGAATTTTATATTGTCTGTATAGTTATTACAGAATTTTATATTTCAAACCTTCGATTTTTTATGTTACACAACAATAAAATAACGAAATTCAGGGCTTATTTTACGACCACTTTTTTGTGGTACTCTTTTTCTCGGCTTCTGATGATAACGGTATAGAGTCCTTTTGGTAATCTTCTAAAGTGAAAATCAAACATTCCTATTTCTGGGAAAACCTGATTAACAGTTTGGCCCATTGCATTGATTACCCTGATTTGTTGGATTGTGCTAATGCCTGAGATGCTTAAGGTAAAGTTGCCATCTGAAGGGTTGGGGTAAACCACAATTGACTGTCCTCTTTCTTCTTCAATGGAGGTGATGATATTCACATTGACCGAAAGTTCACTCGATTCACCTTCATTGCAGCCGTTCATTGGAGTAACAGTAATCTTGAAATCTCCTTCTTTTTCCCAAATGACCCTGATCCTATTTGTTCCCTGTCCCGAAAGAATTCTTCCTCCCTGTTCGCTAATGTTCCATTGGAAGTTTACCTCAGGAACATTATTGACCTGATATTCCTCTTCAGTAAATCCTACCATTGCAGGACCTGAGATGTCTGAAGGTTTTTGTGGAGGTGTCTGAACAGAAATCTCTTTGGTAAATGTTGGTCCCTGACCACATGGATTATTGGGAGTGACTTTGATGGATTGATTGTTGGTAGCTGTCCAATTAACCACAACTCTACTGGTACCCTGACCTTCTGTAATGGTTCCTCCGCTGACTTCCCACACATAAATGGTTCCTGGATTATCAGTAACAAAATACTCTTCAGCTGTATTTTGGCAAACCACTCCTTCTCCATTAATCTCCAGAGGAGCATTTGGTTGAGTAGAGACTAAGACTTCAAGGCCGGCTGTCCCACTGTTGCCGCAGAAATTTTTAGCCCTTACCAAGACAGCATTTCTGCCGGGTACATCCCATTCCACTACTATTCTGTTTGTGCCTTGGCCATCAATGATGCGGCCTCCATCTACTCTCCATTCAAATTCGACATCAAGGCCAATAGCTTCTTGTACGGTATAGACCTGCTGACTCAGACAAATATTATTTTCTCCAAAAATTAAGGTAGGAGTCTCAGGAACCTGACAGTCATAACTGAAAAGGGTGCCGTTTTCACCAACTGCAAAGCCATTGCTTAATGTACCGAAGCTGATATCGGTGAAATCCTGAAAGGTTGCAGTCACTTGTCTCTCCCAAGTCAAGCCCCCATCTTTGGTTTGGATCATCAATCCTTTTTCACCCGTAATGAATCCCACTTCCTCATCCAAGAAAGTAACGGCATTGAGGTTTTGGGTATAAGGCAAATTGATTTGGCTCCAAGTCTTGCCTTTGTCTTCGGTCTTGAGAAGCGTACCGGCCTGTCCCACTACTACAGCTGAGAGGCTATCAAGAATGGCCAAATCATTCAGGTCTTCTGTGGTAGGGGTCAAGATGTTTTTCCATTCCTCTTCTTCCAAAATAGAAATGAAGCCTGTTGAACCGATGATGACTCCGGATTGCTGATCAAAAAATGCCAGATCTTTGAAGTCAGTATTGGAATTACCAATGTTGATGGTTGTCCAGTTGATCCCGCCATTTTCTGTTTTGGTCAAAAAACCACTATCACCAACTGCATAACCAAGGTTATTATTGAAGAAAAATAAACCATTGATATTGACTTCTGTGTCAGGGTTGAGTGAAGACCAGTTGACCCCGGAATTCGTTGTTCTCAGGATAACGCCATTGTCTCCACATATATAACCAAAGGCATTGGTGGTGAAAGCAAGGTCATTGAATTTGACAGAAAGAGGTCTGGATCTGTCTACCAAAGAGGCTCCTCCGTTGCTAGTTACAAAAAATCGTCCTTCTTCTCCAATTATGTATCCCAAAGTCGCTGTCCTGAATTGGGTTCCACTGTAATCCACTTCCCTTCCAGATAATCTGGTGGACCAGCTACCGCCGGAATTGTTTGAAGAGATGACAAAGCCGTTCGTACCGGTAGCAAAGACTACATTGGAATTAGCCCTGAAACTTGCATCTACAAAGTTTTGCTGATTATTGATGTTGATGGCATCAAAGGTGAGGGCTGCGTTGGTAGTTCGCAACAAGGTGGCATTTTGACCTGTAATCACACCAAGATTGCTGTTTGCCCGGTTAAAGGTAACTGCATAAAGATCCCTTTCAGTACCTGAGCTAATTGGCAACCAAGTTTCACCGGTGTCAGTTGTTTTCATGATGGTCCCCCTTTGTCCAACTGCATATCCAGTGGAACTAGAGACAAAATAGAGATCATTCAAGGCTTGGGATTGTCCTGTACTTTTGGTGGTCCAATTATTCCCTCCATTAAAAGTTCTGACCACATTCCCATTGGAGGCAGCCATAAAACCTGTGTCGGCATTGATGAAAAATAGGCCTTTCAAGTCTGCTGTGGTCCCCACACTTTGTTTTGTCCAGGATTGACCTGAGTTGGTAGACCGGTAAACTTCACCATTGTCTCCTACGGCATACGCTCTTGTATTGTTGAGAAATTTGACACTTTTCAAGGTAATGTTGTCCCCAATATTGATCAATTCCCAAGAACTTCCTCCATTTGTGGTTCTATATATCTGACCTTTTTCCCCTACCAGCAGTCCAAGTGTTTCACTAAAAAAATCTACGGACAACATCCTGTTTTTCGAAGGAGCTTCCAGTTCAAACCAGCTTAATCCGCCATCAATACTTTTTAAGATGATTTGATTGCCTGATATATAACCAACCTCTTCATTTACCCAGACAATTCCGGTAAGTTCATTACCCCATCCCCCTAATCTTCTCCAGGTTTGGGCCTGTAAAACGGAGTGAAAAAAAGTGCATAAAAATAGTAGGTATAGAAATTTCCTCATGGGTTGATGATCAACAATACCTTACAAAAATAGGATAATCTAACTAAAATGAAAGCCATGAAGATCCTGAGGTAGTTAAAGAAGGAGGTCATTTCGGAAGAATCTGGTGTAAACAGCATTTATCTTTTTAGAAACTCACATTTTAGCCTTATTTTTAACTAATAAAATTTTATCGCTATGAGAAAAATATTTTATATCCTATTGTCAATCATCACTTTGAGTAGCTGTGGTTCCAATGAAAGGGTGAGTAAGGAAGTGTTTGATGAGGTGAACAAAAGCATGGAGGTCAAAAAAGTGAATGAGGCGGATATGATCCAAAAGGCAATGGAATGGGGCAATGAAATCTCACAAGAGGCACAGGAAAGTCTAATTAAGGCATTGCAAAATGCCATTTCAGAAAAAGGAGTGCCAGGAGCTATTGAATTCTGTAATGTTGAGGCGCTGCCCATTCTTCAGGAGGTTGCTGACATTTATAGCGTGGAGATCCGAAGGGCTTCATTTGATTACCGTAATCCAGCAGATAAACCAACTGATTATGAAAAAGGCATTTTGGATGCCTATGCCTATAACGCGGAAAATTCCATCGCCAATGAGCCCAATATACAGAAGTTGGATAATGGTGATGTCCTGTTTTATACAAAGGCCATTCAGATTCCTAATGCCCTTTGTTTGAACTGTCATGGTACTGTGGGAAAGGAGATCAGTCCGGAGACTTCCGCAAAATTGAAGGAGTTATATCCTGAAGACAAAGCAATTGGTCATGAAGTGGGTGATTTGAGGGGCATGTGGAGTATCAGGATTCCTAAGAAAGAAGTGGTGAAGAGGATGTGAGTTAATTATTGGATAATGTAATTGATACTACATAAATGTAAAACAGTTGGTTTTGTGGTTTTTACGGCAGATTAATATTTTGTCGACGATTTTTTTTTAAAATTTTTAGGATATGTTGGGGTCATTTTTGAATTTTTTAACTCTTATTTATAACAGCTGTAGAAGAACCACTAACCTAGCATGGCCATCAACCCAAAAAAACCGACTTCTTCAGCCAGTTTATCTTTGAAATCTACCGATATCCTTAGGATATATGGGAAAAAGTCCGATTTGGAAGTGTGGGAGGCTTTTGACCAGGGAGATGAGCTGGCTTTTAATTTTCTGTACAGAACTTACGTACCTGTTTTATTCAGGTATGGAGCTCAGCTTACCCATGAAGAAGCTATTGTACAGGATTGTATACAAAACATTTTTATTTACCTCAGAGGAAAGCGTGGATCCCTTTCTAAGGTCAATTGTATCAAGGCTTATTTGCTGAAGTCTTTGAATAGAGAGGTTCTACATAAAATCTCCAGATCCAAGAAGTTAGAATACAAGGATATAGATGATTTGGAAGGAAGTTTTCTGATAGAAGTTTCTTACGAGTCAAAGATGATAGAATTTGAATCTTCAAAAGAAACCAAAGAGAAATTGGAGGCAGCATTGAATCAATTGACACCTAAACAAAGGCTAGCTGTATTGCTGCTTTATGAAGAAGGCTTAAGCTATCAGCAAATCGCTGAAGTGTTTGAATTTAGTGAAGTAAAATCAGCCCGAAAATTGATTTATAGGGCTATCAATAACTTGAAGAGTTTACTGATTAATAAAAAGCAATTTTGAAGAAGAAATGGTATTTGCACATTAAATAAGTGCTATTATTCTTCGACTTGCTCTTGATAAGAACTGAATGAAATACGAAGATTTTGATATTGAAGATTTTCTAAAAGATGAGTTTTTCATCCACTGGGTTATTTATAGGGATGAAGACACTGTACACTTTTGGGAGAAATGGGTACAGCAGCATCCTAAAAAGAGGCATGCTGTCTATATAGCTGCTGATATTATCAGATCAATTGGTTATAAGGAAAAAGTTGAACTAGATGATAAGCTTTATTTAGAGACTTTTGAAAACATATTGTTGGCAGAAAATAATCAATTTGAAAAAACTCCACCTAAAAGTTGGTGGGCTAGTTTATTTCATATCAGGAATATTGCTGCTGTTTTTTTGATAAGCATCTTGTTTTGGCTCTCATGGGATATCTTTTTAACTCCCAAAAGAACAGATAATAAGCTTCAACTTGAAGTTGAATGGATTACAAAAACTGTACCTGTAGGGAAAAAGTCAGTCATCACACTTTCTGATGGTTCAAAAATTTTCATGAATTCCAACAGTGAGCTTTCATATCCCAAAGTCTTTTCGGATACGGTGAGGACTGTAGCTGTTAAAGGGGAAGCTTTTTTTGAAGTGATAAAAGAAGAAAGGCCTTTTGTGGTAAATGTTGATGGAATAAAGATCAATGTGTTGGGTACATCTTTTAATGTGAAGGAGATGGAGGAAGGTAAATTATCAGTGGCATTAGTGACAGGTAAGGTCCGTGTCAATGATGATTCCGGGAATCAGGTTAACCTGCATCCAAAAGAGATGTTAGTTATCAGAGATAATGGTCCTTTCATCAAAACTGAATTTGATTCCCTAGAAGTTTTAGGTTGGAAGAATAAGTATCTGATTTTTAAGAAGGAGAACTTTAATTCAGTTAAGAAAAAACTAGAAAATTGGTATGGAGTAGAAATTGAAGTGAAGGGATGGGTAAACCCACGATGGACTTATTCCGGCATGTACCAAGATGAAATGTTGGAAAATGTGCTCAAAGGAATCAGTCTCACCTCAGGAATCCATTATTCAATCAAAAACAAAAAAGTCGTCATCTCAAACGTCAAGTAAACCCATGATAGCCACAAACAACACCAGTTAAAAAAAGGAAGCAGAAAGTGTTCTGGGGGGAACAACTTTCTGCTAGGAAATCCTAGGCAAGGATAGTCTTAGCTGCCTAGGAGATAGTTCAAGTACCAATCACTTAAACCACTCAATCTTATGAAAAAAAAACTACTCAGGCAACTTATTATGCTGTCTAAAAGATTATTGTATGGTTTTGCAATTCAGTTGTTTATTTGCACAGTTCTTTTTGCAGAGAATAGCAATGCGCAGAGGAAGACCATAGAAGATGTTAGGGTCACCATCAATTTGAAAGATCAGCCCATCAAAAGGGCTTTTCAGGAAATTGAAAAGAATACCGAATTTAGATTTACCTACAACGACAATCTTGTCGATGTCAATAACCCTATCACGGTAGAAACCAGAAATAGACCGGTTATAGATGTTTTAGAAGCTATTTCTAGGCAAAGTTCCCTTCAATTTGTTCAGATTAATGGCAACATCCATGTCAAACCAGGAATCAATATTGCGAATAAGGATAGGGTAGTTGTTCAGGATGAAGCCATTTACAAAATTGTTACAGGTGTTGTGTATGATGATGAAGGGGAGCCGCTACCAGGGGTTTCTATTTTGATCGAAGGCACGACTAATGGAACAGTTACCGACCTGGATGGCAGATACTCTATTGATGTTGCTGAAGGATCATTCCTTGTTTTTTCTTTTATAGGCTTTGAATCCAAAAGAATTCAGATAACGGGAAGTAATACTTATGATGTGACGATGAACACAGACCTTAAGTCATTAGGAGAGGTTATTGTAGTAGGCTATGGTGAACAAAGAAAAGAAACCATTACTGGATCTGTAGCTACAGTAAAAGGTGATGATCTAGTAAAATCTCCAGCCATGAACCTGACCAACTCTATAGCGGGAAGGATGGCTGGTGTAGTAGCCGTAAACCGAAGTGGTGAGCCAGGATATGATGGATCTGGAATCCGAATCAGGGGTTCAAATACCCTTGGAAATAATGATGCGTTGATCGTTATTGATGGTATTCCTGCAAGGGCAGGTGGTATCGAAAGGCTAAACCCAAATGATATTGAATCAATTTCAGTATTGAAAGATGCTGCTGCAGCTATTTATGGTGCCAGAGCTGCAAATGGTGTAATCTTGGTGACCACCAAAAGAGGCCAGTCAGGAAAGCCCGAACTTTCTTATCAGTTTAATCAAGGATTTGCCCAACCAACAGTAATACCGGCTTTGGCCAATGCCGCCCAGTATGGTGAGATGCTCAATGACCTAAGTGTATATGAGCTTCCTGTATCAGAATGGCAGGCTGCTACCAATGCATTCCGGAATGATGGGGTTTATACCCGTCCTAATGGACAGGTGAGGACAGCTCCCTTTAGTCCCGAAGCATTGGCCATGCACAGAGCTGGTACAGACCCATGGAATTATCCAGATACAGATTGGTTTGCCGCCACGTTAAAGACATGGTCTCCTCAGGTGAGGCATAACCTGCAATTGAATGGCGGTACGGATAACATTAAATATCTGGCATCACTTGGCTATCAGAATCAGGATGCCTACTACAGAAATTCAGCTACTGGGTATCAGCAATATGACATGAGGTTAAACTTGGACGCCAAGATTAATGAGCATATTGATCTTCAAATAGGTGTTTTGGGAAGAAGGGAATACCGCTATTTTCCAACTAGAGGAGCTGGGGCAATCTTTAGGATGCAAATGAGAGGTAAGCCACATGAGCCAGCTTTTTGGCCTGATGGCAGACCGGGTCCGGATATTGAAAACGGTGAAAACCCAGTTGTAATCACTACCAATGCTACAGGCTATGACCGCGATACAAGAGATTATTTCCAAACCAATGGTGCCTTAAACGTAAAAATCCCTTGGGTAGAAGGTCTGAAGTTTACAGGTACTGCAGCCGTGGATAATTTAAGCAGGTTTGTAAAAAGATGGGAGACGCCTTGGATTCTTTACCAAAGAGGTAATGGTTTTGAGGCTGATGGCACGACACCTATTCTTGTTCCCACAGAAAGGGGACCCGCTGAGCCAAGACTGACCCAGTCCAATAATAACCAATTAAATATATTATTGGGCGGTGTATTTACTTACGATAAGCAAATAGGAGACCATGGTCTACAGTTTTTGGCAGGTACAAATAAAGAAACTGTAAAAGGGGATGATTTTTGGGCCTATAGGCGATTCTTCATTTCCACAGCCATTGATCAAATGTTCGCAGGTGGTGACGATGAGAAGAACAACGGTGGTGGTGCATTTGAGCAGGCCCGTCTCAACTATTTTGGAAGGATGGCTTATAATTTCAAGGAAAAATATCTTTTGGAATTCCTTTGGAGATATGATGCTTCCTATATTTTTCCTAGAGAGACCAGATATGGATTCTTCCCAGGAGTAATGGCCGGTTGGGTGATTTCTGAAGAAAATTTCTGGAAGAATAATTTCTCAAATTTTGATTTCTTTAAAATCAGAGGATCTTGGGGACAAATGGGTAATGATCAGATTTTTTATGATGGCGTATTCCAGGAATACCAATTCCTATCTACTTATGGATTTAGAAGCCATATCCTGGAGGGACAGGAGGTCAAAACCCTATATGAGACAAGGGTGCCAAATAATATGATTACCTGGGAGATTGCGAACAACTCCAATCTGGGTGTTGAAGGGCAATTGTACCAAGGAAAGATCTTCTTCGAATTTGACCTATTCTACAACAAACGGACAAATATTCTTTGGAGAAAAAATGCCTCCGTTCCTCAGAGTACCGGACTTTCTTCCTTATTACCTGCAGAAAATATAGGTTAAGTGGAGAACAAAGGCTTTGACCTTAACTTGGGATATAGAGGACAGAAAGGCGACTTCCGATATGCAGTCAGTGTCAATGGAGGTTATGCCAAAAACAAAATTCTTTTCTGGGATGAGCCTCCAGGAGCACCTGCATGGCAACGATCTACAGGAATGCCTATGGGCTCTCCAGGTCCAATTTATGTCTATGATGGTGTTTTCAGAGATCAGGCCGATATAGATGGAAACAGTTTGGATTATTCAGCTATTACCAATGAATTGCGACCAGGAGATATGAAATTCAGAGATATAGACGGAGATGGTGCGATTACACCTTTAGATAGGATCAGGTTAGATAGAAATAACATTCCAAGATTTCAAGGAGGTATGAATATCAATGCCAGCTGGAAAAATTTTGATTTGTCGGTATTGTTCCAGGGAGCTGCCGGGGCAATGGCCTTGGTCAGTGCCGGTGAATCCGGTAATATCGGGAACTACCTCCTAGATTTCTATGAAAATCGCTGGACCATAGATAACCCAAGCAGCGTCCATCCAAGAATTGCAAATAGAAGTGACCAATATTTCTCTTCAGGAAATACATATTGGTACAGGAGTACTGATTATATCAGGCTCAAAAACCTTGAAATAGGATATACCCTACCTGAAACAATTACCAATAGATTGGGGATGAATAATGTGAGATTCTATGTGAATGGGTTGAATTTACTGACTTGGGATAAACTGAAAGTATATGATCCGGAATCTGACAATTCTACCGGTCAATACTATCCTCAGGCCAGGGTAATCAATGGTGGTTTTTCTGTTACATTTTAATTATGAACATTACCATGAAAAGACTTAATATAAAAACATTACTCGTAGTTTTAATATCAGTATCGATATGGAGCTGCAATGATGATTTTCTGGATACCACCCCACTTGGAGAGGTATCAGAATCAGCAGTTTGGACAGATGCTGGTTTAGCAGAAGCTTTTGTGACCGATATATATGGAGGATTAGTATGGGGAGGATTCAATGAGCAGGCTTTGGCTTCCTTAACTGATGAAGCCATCTTTACGCACCCAGGAAGAAATATCAACACGGTGACTGAAGCAAGATCCAATCCTCAAAACCCAGGCTGGATTGATGATTCGAGAGGCTGGTCCAATCTTTACAATAGACTAAGGTCTGCTAATATTGCGATAGAGAACCTTTCAGATCCGCAATTTGACAATACTACAGGTGTAGCTGATAGGCTTTTGGGAGAAGCTTTGTTCATGAGAGCATATTTCCATCATCAATTGTTGAGAAATTATGGAGCATTTCCTATTGCAGATAAGACTATCACTTTAAGTGACGACACCTTTGAGAAGGAAAGAAATACTTTTGAAGAATGTGTTGATTTTATCGTTGCAGATTTGGATCAGGCAGCCCAATTACTGGCAGGTTTGAACCTTCAAAGAGGCCGTGCCAATCAAGTAGCTGCTTTGGCTTTAAAGTCTAGGGTTTTATTGTATGCTGCAAGTGACCTTCATGATATGCCTACAGCATCTAGCAAATCTTCTGTGATATCTGCTTACAACAATAAAGAGCTAATTGGTTATACTACTGGCAACAGGGCTGAAAGATGGCAAAAAGCAAAAACTGCAGCGAAATCAGCGATGGACCTACAAGCTGGTAACATGCTAAATCTTACCGAACCATTGGATCCTCAGATGGCCACACAGGTTTATATCAATAACTCTATTTCAAGGAGTGGAGGGGAGAATGAGATGATTTTCGGAAGATATTATCTTAATTCCAAACCTGAATGGGGTGGAAGACAGGGATTGTTCAATGGCCCTAATGGATACAATAACTGGGCAGGAAATACCCCTGTATCACTATTGGTGGATGATTATGAAATGATGGATGGAAGCAAGTTTGACTGGAACAATGAAGAGCATGCAACTCATCCTTATGACAACCGTGATCCTAGATTTTATGGGACTTTCTTATTTGATGGGGCACAGTGGAAACCAAGATCCCCGGCCAATCAGGCAAGAGATCCACTTGGACAGATTCAGACCGGCAGCTATGAAGTTACCAATGCAACTGGTCAAAAGATTACCCATTTTGGCTTGGATACCAGAAACAGTCCTATTGAAGATTGGAATGGATCTTACACCGGTTATTATGTAAGGAAATTTATTGAGCCGGATCCGGGTCATGTGGATCAAAACACTTGGCAGGAAATTCCCTGGCCGGCAATAAGGGTAACAGAGGTGGTTCTTAATTATGTAGAAGCATGTATTGAACTAGGGGAATTTGAAGAAGCAAGGACTTGGTTGAATAAAATCAGGTTTAGGGCAGGAATGCCGGCGATTACTTCTTCAGGGGATCAGTTAAAAGCGGATTACAGAAACGAGAGAAGGGTAGAAATGGCTTTTGAAGAGCAGCGCTACTATGATGCCAGAAGATGGATGATTGCACCTCAGACCTTGGGAAGACAGGCAAACGGTATTCAGATCAGAGGTACCTTGAAGCCCGGTAAAGTGAACGCCATCTACAGGTATGATCCTGAATTATACGATTATTCATATTCCATAATAGAGATAGATCCAGGTAAAGAAAACAGGTTATGGCTTGACAAAATGTATTGGATGCCAATCAGTTTTGATGAAATGAACAGGAATTCCTTGCTTATACAAAATCCTGGGTACTAATTATTAATTGATCTGTAAATTGAGCAACTTAGCTGACATCTTCGGAGGAATCGGCTAAGTTGCTTTTTCCTCATTAATTACCCAAACAGCACATGATGTACAGATCTTTGTACAAAATATTTCCGAGTACGGCTTTCGTTTTTGTCCTGCTTTTAGCTTGTCAAAATTCCCGTAATGAATATTCGGAAGCCCCTTTGATTAGTGGTCCTACACTTTTTGAATTGATCACTCCTGAAGAATCCGGAGTGATTTTTAACAATAAACTTACAGAAGGGCCCAATACCAATGTTTTGATGTATGAGTATTTTTATAATGGCGGAGGAATAGCCATAGGTGATCTCAATGGAGATGGATTGGATGATATTTATTTTACAGGTAACATGGTTTCCAATGCCCTGTATTTAAACAAAGGCAATTTGAAATTTGAGGATATTACAAATCAAGCAGGGGTATCCGGTAGGGAAGGTCCTTGGACCACGGGTGTTACCATGGCAGATGTCAATGGCGACGGTTGGCTTGATATTTATGTGTGTTATTCAGGCAATTTGCCTTCGGATAAAAGGAAAAACCAACTTTTTATTCATCAAGGTTTGAATGATGATGGGCTTCCCTTTTTTAAAGAAAATGCGGAAGAATTTGGTCTAGCCATCGATTCATTTTCGACACAGGCACTTTTTTTTGATTTTGATTTGGATGGAGATTTGGACATGTTTTTACTGAACCATAATCCTAAATCTTTACCGGTGTTAGATGAGTCAAGTACTAAAGATCTGATGAGCAGAAGGGACCCCTCAGGTTCTCAATTGTTCAGAAATGATAAGGGGAAATTTATCGAAGTGACAGCGTCAGCTGGGATTCAAAATTCCGCACTTTCTTATGGGTTGGGGATTGGTGCAGCAGATTTAAATGGAAACGGGTATCCTGACCTGTATGTGAGTAATGATTATACAGCGACCGATTACCTTTATTTTAATAATGGAGATGGCACATTCACGGATGCTACCCATATTTCATTAGGCCATATATCGCAATTTTCGATGGGAAATGAACTCGCTGATTTCAATAATGACGGATTGATTGACATTTACACCCTGGATATGCTTCCAGAGGACAACAAGAGGCAAAAACTGTTGATGAGTCCCGACAATTATGAAAAGCACCAGTTTATGGTAAATGTAGGTTTACATCATCAATATATGAGGAATATGCTCCACCTTAATCAGGGAAATGGAGGATTCAGTGAAATCGGGCAAATTTCAGGTGTTTCAAATACCGATTGGAGCTGGTCGGCCTTGTTTGCTGATTTTGATAATGATGGTTGGAAGGACCTATTTGTCAGCAATGGTTATAGAAAAGACTATACCAATCTTGATTTTTTGAAATACATGGGCGATTATGTTCAGAACCATAGAGGAAACCTGAAGCGTGACAACATTCTGGAACTGGTTTCAAAAATTCCTGCTTCGGATATTCCCAATTATATTTTTAAAAACAACCAACAGGGCGGTTTTCAAAATGTTACTGCAGCTTGGGGTCTTTCTCAGTCCGTCAATAGTAATGGTGCAGCTTATGCAGATTTGGATAATGACGGTGATCTTGAACTGGTCATCAACAATGTTGATGTCCCCGCTTTTATCTATAAAAACAAAAGTCAGGAGTTAGAGCCCAAGAACTGGCTTCAGCTTGAGCTGAAAGGTGAAGGTCAAAATCCATATGGGATCGGGACAAAAGTTTATCTTTTTGAAGGAAATAACCTTCAAATGCAGGAACAAATGCCCACAAGAGGCTATCAATCCAGCGTGTCTTATAAAATGCATTTTGGCCTTGGTACAAATGCTACCTTAGACTCTATCATGGTCATTTGGCCAGGAGGTAAATCACAGACAGTGAAAAGTCCCAATATTAACCAGATAATTTCCTTCGATCAAAGAAACAGTAATGCAGTTGTTATTCATCATTTGGCGATGGATGTCCCAACTGTTTTCCGGAATACAGGTTCAATTGGGGAATATGTCAAAACCTCGGCATTTAATGATTTTAAAAGGCAGGCATTGGTTCCAAACCCCATCTCAGGAAGTAAACTGGCGATGGCTAATGGGGATCTCAATGGTGATGGATTAGATGATATCTTCTTGGGGGGTCTTGCTGGATATGCTTCACAGATCCTTTTTCAGCTAAAAAACGGAGAGTTTATCAAGGTACCAATAACAGAAATATTTGAAGGGACACACGATTCAGAAGATACAGACGCCCTGATTTTTGATGCCAATGAGGATGGATGGAATGATATTTATGTAGCTAGCGGAGGATATGGTAACTTTTCCGTAAATGACCCGAGATTACAGGACCGGTTATATGTAAATGATGGTAAAGGGAATTTTAAATTGAAAAAAAATGCCCTTCCAAAAATGATGACTCCTACTTCTGTGGTGATATCCAATGATATCAATGGAGATGGGTTTCAGGATTTGTTCATAGGATCAGGTACCATGCCAGGTTTCTATCCATTGAGTGCGACAAGTTATATATTGATGAATAATCAAGACGGTACTTTTGAGGATGTTACGTCAGTCTATTTACCAGAACTTAAAGATATAGGTATTGTAAAAGATGCGAAGTGGTTTGATTTAAATGGGAATGGTCAAGAAGAATTAATCATTGTAGGGGATTGGACACCCATCAGTGTCTTTGCCTTCAAAGAAAAGAAATTTGAGAATGTTACTTCCCAATTTTTTAATCAGGAGTATACCGGTTGGTGGAATACGGTTCACTTAGAAGTAATTGACGATAAGATTGTGTTGCTTGCAGGTAATTATGGACTGAACAGTCAATTGAAGGCCAGTATTGCAGCACCTGTCCAACTGTACTTTAAGGACTTTGATGATAATGGTTCAGTTGACCCGATTTTGACTTCCTACATACAGGGTATATCCTATCCTTACTTGACAAGAGACGAAATTCTAGAACATTTTTCCCACAAAAGGGCACAGTTCAATACTTATGAAAGTTATGCAAATGCCCGGATAACGGATATTTTTTCTTCGGAAGAGCTCAAGGATGTAGGTGTCCTGAGTGCTTCTTTTTTGGACACAAAAATGTTTGTTTTAAGGGATCAGGGACTATTTGAAGAAATACCTCTTCCTTTCGAAGTACAATATGCTCCTGTTCACAAAATCATTTTTATTGAGAGGTCAGGTCGGAGATTTTTGCTGTTCTTAGGTAATCAGGAAAAGTCCAGGTTAAGGATTGGGAAGCATGATGCCAATCAAGGAACTTTAGTAGAATTGCAAGATCTGTCAAAGCCTAAATATATCCCTCAAAATATTTCAGGCTTCAAAATTTTAGGAGAAAGTAGAAATGCGTTGAAAATTGCGGATAATAAAATTATCGTGAATGTCATGGGTCAAGCCCTTCAGATTTATGAAAAATAGCAAACCCCCATATCGAATTTCAAAATTGAAGCCTTCTATCTGCTCTATTTTGATATTAAGCTTATTTTGCTGTACGTCCAAGCATGGTCAAATAAAATATTCTCATCAAGATATTGCTAAGGTCATGGGGGCTGTAACTGAAGTAATGGTTCATGATGTAACAAACCCTCCCTTGGCCAGCAGATTTTTTTCTTATATCAGTCTGGCAGGTATGGAGGCATTGAGCCCCTCCTATCCTGATGGTGAGTATTTGTTTTCAGTATTGGAATCTTACGAGCGGCCGAATTTGTCAGCAAGACCTGAACAAATAGATTATCACCTGGCAGCCATTTTAGCGATGATCCATACTGCAAAAGCACTTCAACCTTCTGGAGCAAACTTGGGAGATTACTTGAATAGTGTAAAAGAAATGTCGATTTCTAAAGGGGTTTCAGATAAAATATGGAGTTCCACAAACTTGTATAGTGAAGCTATTGCCCTACATGTCGTAGAGTATTCAAAAAAAGATGGTTATAGGTTGATCAGTTCTTTGCCCAGGTATGAGGCTAAAGGTGTAGAGGGAACCTGGATTCCAACCCCGCCAGGTTATTTTCCTGCTGTGGAGCCATATTTTAATACCTTGAAGCCTTTTTTTCTTGATTCAGCAAATCAATTTACACCGGATATACCTGTGGAGTATTCTGAGGATGATGGAAGTCCATTCTTCCATTTAGCAGCAGAGGTTTATGAACAGGATCTGGCAGCGGAAGATCTCCTTATTGCTGCATTTTGGGATTGTAACCCTTTTGCTTTGGATGACAATGGCCATTTATTGATCGGATTGAAAAAAATTTCTCCTGGTGCCCATTGGATTGGTATTGCCAACATTGCCTGTATGGAGAGGGATCTGAGTTTTGAAAGGACAATGGAAGTGAATGCAGTGATGTCAATGACCATTTATGATGCTTTTATAGCCTGTTGGGATGAAAAATTCAGAAGTAACCGTGTGAGACCAGAGACTGCTATTCGAAAACTGATTGATCCAAGCTTTCGGCCCTTTCTTCAGACTCCTCCATTTCCAGAATACCTCAGTGGACATTCTGTAGTATCCACTGCTTCTGCGGAAATTCTGACGGCTTATTTTGGAGATGATTTCGCATATGTGGATACGGTAGAAGTTAGCTATGGATTGGATCCCAGAAAATTTGCTTCATTTAGGCAAGCTGCTGAGGAAGCGTCTATTTCAAGACTTTATGGGGGGATTCATTACCGGGATGGTATTATTGAAGGCCAGGTTCAAGGAAAAAAAGTTGCAGCCTTTATCATTGAAAAACTGGACTTAAACCAGAAATTCTAAAGCTTATATATTTCAAACCTATTATTCACCTGATTATTATTAAATTAAACAATGATCAAGACTAAAATCATCTTCTTTTCTTTAAGCCTGGTGCTGCTGTGCGTAATTGCTTTTGTTCCGTTCAGACAGACTAATTTTAAGGCTTATACTCAAAGTATCCCTGATTCAGGCCAATCTTTCGGAATGGTACCAATCCCAGGAGGTGTTTTCACCATGGGAGGTAAGGGCAATGCGGATGAAATGCCCCTGCATCAGGTAGAGATTTCACCATTTTGGATGGGAACTCATGAAATTACCTGGGATATTTTCGAACTTTTTCTGGATAAAAATTATGAAATAGCTATTGCTGAACAAGCCTTGCCTGCCCAGGTGGATGGGCTTACCCGTCCTAGCATTCCCTATCTGGATATGACCTTTGGGATGGGTAAAGAGGGCAAACCCGCCATTGGCATGACCCAATATGGAGCCATTCAATTTTGTAAATGGCTTTATTTGAAAACAGGGGTCTTTTATAGACTACCTACTGAAGCAGAATGGGAATATGCAGCAAGGGCAGGCAGTAAGGGCAGGTATTTCTTTGGTGATGAGGAAAACCAACTGCAGGAATACGCCTGGTTTGCCAAAAACAGTGATGGAAATACGCAGTTGGTAGGCAAGAAAAAACCCAACCCTTGGGGCCTTTACGATATCCTGGGTAATGTGATGGAATGGACTTCAGATCAATATGAAGCCGATACTTACCAAAAGCGCTCATCTAGCATAGAAAAAGACCCAAAAGTACCCATTCGAACACTATACCCTGGATCTATACGTGGAGGGCATTATAAAAGTGGAGCAGAGGATTTAAGCGTCTCCAAAAGATTCTACTCTAAAAGTGAATGGAAAAGAATTGACCCACAAATTCCCAAAAGCCAGTGGTGGTTTCCTGAAGCTCCCTTTCTTGGGCTTAGGGTAGTCCGTCCGCTTAATCCTCCAAGTCAGGCCGAAATTATGGCTTATTATGACCGGGCGCCTATTGCGGATTATTAATTACCAATTACCAATCACTAATTACCAATCACTAATCAACCAATTACTAATTACTAATTACCAATTAACCAAATGCAAAATAACCCTAAACCTATGAAAAACTCAGGAAATAATCCCAGAAGGGATTTCTTAAAGGCTTCCGCCCTAGTGGCAGGAGGCATGATCATTCAGCCATTGTCGATCCCGAGAGCGTATGCGACTGGCTCAGATGAAATTAAGTTAGCCGTAATAGGATGTGGTGGCAGAGGTACAGGAGCTGTTTTTCAGGCTTTTGAAACAGGGCACAACATCAAATTGGTCGCTATGGCAGATGCTTTCCGTGACAGGATAGACAAAAGTTATGAGCCCATTTTTGGCAAGTATGGGAAAGATAAGGTGGATGTTCCTGAAGCAAGGAAATTTGTGGGATTTGAAGGATATAAAGAAGCAATCAAACTCGCTGATGTAGTGATTTTAGCAGCACCTCCGGGATTCAGACCTGATCATTTTGAGGAAGCTGTGAAGCAAGGCAAACAGATTTTTATGGAGAAACCAGTAGCCACTGATGCTGCCGGTATCAGAAAAGTTCTCGCTGCTGCCGAAGAAGCCAAAAAGAAAAAACTGAATGTAGTGGTAGGGCTTCAGCGTCATTATCAGGACAATTACCGCGAGACCATCAAAAGAATCCATGGTGGGGCAATCGGAGATATTGTTGGCGGACAAGTATATTGGAATGATGGAGGTGTTTGGGTTAATCCAAGACAGGCAGGGCAGACTGAAATGGAATATCAGATGAGAAACTGGTATTATTTCAACTGGCTTTGCGGAGATCACATAGTAGAGCAGCATGTTCATAACCTGGATGTGGCCAACTGGGTGAAAAACAGCTATCCGGTGAAAGCCTATGGCACAGGAGGCAGACAGGTAAGGACAGGAAAAGATCACGGAGAGATATTTGACCACCATTCTGTTACGTTTACCTATGCGGACGGGACAGTGATTTTCAGTGAATGCCGTCATTTTCCTGGTGCTACCAATCGGGTTGATGAGCGTTTCCAGGGAACCAAAGGAACGGCTTATTTGAGTGCAGGAAATCATGGAGTTTTGACAGAGTATGGAGGTAAAGAGATATATAATCATAACAGGGACAATAACCGTAATCCTTATCAAGTGGAGCACGATGAACTGTTTGATGCCATAGTCAAAGGAGAATACCGATTTGCAGATGCCGAAAACGGAGCAAAAAGTACCATGACAGCTATTTTGGGAAGGTATGCAAGTTATTCAGGAAAGGAAATTTCTTGGGAAGAGGCTCTGAATTCAAATATCAGTTTAATGCCGGATGTGCTGGCTTGGGATGCCATGCCAAAAGTACTTCCTAATGAAGACGGATTTTATCCTTATGCAATTCCAGGGAAAACAAAGGTGATTTAAATGAAAAGGAGAAATTTTATCAAAAACATTGGCCTAGGTAGTGCGGCAGCGGCATTTACCGTAGGCCAAGGTATAGAGGCATTAGCTGCTGACAAAATTGAAAGCAATCCCTTCAATCTGGATTACGCCCCACATTTTGGGATGTTCAAAGGGCATTCAGGGGATGATCTGGTGGATCAGTTGAAGTTCATGGCAGACCAAGGTTTTCGCTCTTTGGAAGATAATGGACTGTTGGGAAGGTCTGTGGAAGACCAAAACAGGATTGGGCAAACTTTGGAACAGCTGGGGATGAGAATGGGGGTTTTTGTAGTGGATGGTGGTGACAACTGGAAGGTTTCACTCACCACTGGAAAACAGGAGTTTATAGATAATTTCGTCAATACCTGTAAGCGTTCGGTGGAAGCAGCCAAGCGCGTCAATGCTACCTGGGCCACAGTAGTACCTGGCTTTTTTGAAAGAAGATTGCCTCTTGGTGTTCAGACCGGTCATGTCATTGAGGCATTAAAAAGAGGTGCGGAAATCTTTGAACCCCATGGATTGGTGATGGTGCTGGAACCATTAAGTGATACGCCAGAACTTTTTTTAAGACATTCTGACCAGAGTTTTGCGATTTGTAAGGCAGTAGGTAGTCCATCTTGTAAAATTCTTTACGATATTTACCATATGCAGCGCAATGAGGGTAACCTTATTCCCAATATGGAACTCTGCTGGGACGAAATCGCCTATATACAGATCGGAGATAATCCGGGAAGGAAAGAACCTGGAACTGGTGAAATCAATTACCAGAATGTCTTCAAATATATAGATGAAAAAGGTTATAAAGGTATTTTGGGAATGGAGCATGGCAATACGCTACGGGGCAAAGAAGGTGAGCAGGCCTTGATTGCTGCTTATAGAAAAGCTGATCAATTTAAATGAGAAATTTCCATTTATTGCTTACACTAGTAATTCTTATTTTCTCCTGTGAACAGAGAGAAAAAAAATCTATTATAGAACGGCCTTCAGGGTGGGAATTGGTAGAAACACCTGTCAGTTCCTCCCTTAGGGGGCTTTCCCCGGTGACTGATAATATAGTGTGGGCAAGTGGTTCGGGAGGTGTATGGCTGAGGACATTGGACGGAGGAATTTCGTGGGAGACAGGAATCATAGATGGTCTCGACTCGGTGGATTTCAGAGATATTGAAGCTTTTAATGCCACTACTGCTGTAGCCGTTGCTGCTGGCCAGCCGGCTGTCATCTACAAGACCAAAGATGGCGGAAAGAGCTGGCAGAAGGTTTATCAGGGAGAAGAGTCTGATTTTTTTGATGGAGTCGCCTTTCATAAAAACAGGGGAGTTGTCTATGGTGATGCGGTAGATGGTAAATGGAGATTGCTGATGAGCAATGATCAAGGTGATTCGTGGAAGGCTATTGAAACCAGTCCAAAGGCATTTGCCGGTGCGGGTTCATTTGCTGCCAGTGGGTCAGGGATTTTGGTGAGAGAAGATGATGTTTGGTTCGCCAGTGGAGGAAGCCAAAGTAATATTTACCATTCTCCTGATAAAGGAATGAGCTGGTCAATTTATCCCACACCCATTATCCAGGGAGAGGCTTCTCAGGGAATATTTTCCATCACACAGTTAAGCAGGCATATTTTATTTGCGGTTGGGGGAGATTTTTTACAGGAAGGACTTACGGAGAAGAACGCGATGATTTCCCAAGATGATGGGAAAACCTGGTCGCTGATTGAAGGAAACCCTCCTTCAGGTTACAGGTCAGGGGTTACCTTTTTCCCTTTCCATCATTGGCTGATTGCTGTTGGTCCGAATGGATCTGATTTTTCAAAAAATGGCGGGCATGACTGGGAAAGGTTTTCCGAAGAAGGATTCCATTCAGTTTTTCTGGATAAGTCACAAAGAAGTGTATGGGCCTCAGGTGCAAAGGGCAAAATTGCCAAACTTAGATTCTAATCCCTAAAAAAGCGCTCTTGATCTTAAAAAAACTGAAAAAAATCATACTATTTTTTTCAGTTGATTTATTGAATCCGCCCATCTTGTATTATCTTTAGTATTTCGAGAGGACCTATTTACGAAAAAGGCATTCCACCCATTTTAGTTACTAAAGCGATAAATTCTTTACCATGTTTGATATTATACCATCCATTTGGCTCATTAACGGCAAATGTGTCCGCCTTAAAAGAGGAGATTTTGCAACACAGGAAGTGATTTCCAACAACCCTCTTGAGATTGCCCAGGCTTTCGAGGATCATGGCATTAGATGGCTGCATCTGGTCGATCTTGATGGCGCCAGAAGGGGCGAACCCAAAAATTACCATATCCTGGAAGCAATTGCTGGATATACCAATCTGAAGATTGACTTTACCGGTGGGATCTCCACAGATGGAGATGTACTCAAGAGTTTTGAACACGGTGCTCACGCCATTACTGCAGCTTCAGTTGCCGCTTCATTCCCAGAACGTTTTGCGCAATGGATCATGTCTTATGGACGGGAAAAAATCAATTTGGCTGCGGATACCAGCCCGGAAGACTTTAAGATTAAAGTGAATGGCTGGACTAAAAACACAAAAATTGATTTATTCGATCACATAGAGTTTTTCTATGACAGAGGTCTAAAATACCTCAAATGCTCCGATGTAACCAGAGACGGTGTAATGGAGGGGCCTAATTTTGACATGTATAAGGAGATAATAGAAAGATTTCCCACTATCAGGTTGGCTGCCAGTGGCGGTGTTCGGAATACTGATGATTTCAGAAGATTGAAAGAATTGGGAGTAACTGCAGTAGTATTCGGGAGGGCCTATTATGAGGGAATTATCACCCTAAAAGATTTGGATAAGTTTATGGCTGAGTATGGCCATTAAAAAAAAGAGGTTGTCAAAAGACAGCCTCTTTTTTATTGTATTTTTCGTTTTTGAGCAATTTTACTGTTAATTACCAGTGTAGTCGATCCTAAACGCTGACAAATCCGCTTGTCTTTGCTTTTTCCTTTTCAGTTCCAATTGATAAAGATACTCACCCAGTTCGGTAAAAAACGGGAAGGCTATTTCTTCATACTCATAGGTGTCATCATTGAGCGTCTCGTTCTGATTGGTATAAATAATGGCAGAAACGAAAAACTCAATTCCTGTTTCAAAATCTATAAAGTAGGATCCATCCAAAAGATGGCCATAAGCATTTCCGGTTTTGTTGAAAATCCTGAAATTGGAGGGAATGGAATCTTCATCTGTACCGAATTTGAAAAATTTTGAATAGCTGTCATAATACTCCGGAAGGTCATAATTTGGATACTCACTTTCCCGAGGGAGCATGGACATGTATTTCAAAATAAAATCTTTATCCGTTTCGGTAATTTTAAACCTTTGATCTGGCGTAAATTTTTCTGGAAATATGATCCTTTGAAGTGTGCCGTGGAGGTCTGTTAAGGCATATTTGTTTTTGAAAGTAAAATCCATTGGAGACTCAATCAATTTTCCACCACTATAAAATGCTTTTCCCACCGTTGGGTGGTCTTCGTTTTGGTAAATGGATTCAGTATGACGGGCAGGTATTTGCAGGAGGGTATCACCCATCTGGTTTATAAAGGTAACAGGATTGAAGTGCCTGTTTTCTTCTTCACTCATGGGCATACTTAATCTATGATTGATGACCGTATGGAGCAGTCCTTTTTCTTTTAATTTTCTATTGATATAATCTTGTCCCAATAATTCATAAAGACGGTTGTAGGCATCATTATCACTGACGAGTAATATCTTTTTAATATAATGTGCAATGCTTGGATAAAAATTGGCCGCAGTACTGTCATATTCAGCAGGTATTTGGGATTCCCTCACGGCTCCACTGAGCATGATGCTTTCTGGATGGATTCCATCTATTTCCTGTTCGTTGAGCCATTCCAATGCCAAAATAGCTATTGGGAGCTTGACTGTTGATGCTGGATAAAAATAGACTTGATCATTGAGATTGAAGTTGTAATCTTGAAAAGAGGGTTGATTACTTTCGTTTCGATCAATCTGTGTATATAAGATCTGTACCTGATATACATCTGGATTTTTTAATACCTTTTGGAGAATAGGAAAATCATCTGGAATATCGGAAAAGGGATCATCTGACTTTGTATGACAAGAATAGGTCAACAGAAAAGCCACAAATCCCAAAGTCTTTAGTAATTTCTTCATAGATGTGGTTTCTAGCTTAGATAGAAAGTTTTTAATACTCAGAATACATGCCTACAACTATTGTTCAGCTATTTTTCTAAGGATTGAGGCAAGTTTGTCCAGATCAGCCTCCTCATGGTGCGCAGATAGGACAATCCGATTAGACCATGGATCTGTTGGTTCGGGATAGGGAAAAGAACTCACAATTATACCTTCATCTTCAAGTAGGCTCACCCATTTTCTGTTGGTAAAGGAATAAATTGGGAATCCCAATACGCCTTGGATACCATCAATATTTCTGATCAATAAATTGAAATATTGAATATTGTGTTGAAGCTTTTCAAACCTTTCTTTAAAAATATTTTGTCCTTGTAAAAATGCCCATAGATAAGCCTGAGGAGGAGGAGAGGCTGCCCTGAATGTTCTCCTGTTTGCCATCCCTATAATCGGCGTCATTTGTCCAATAGTAATCCCGGCTGGAATGCCGAGGCCTTTTCCCAAGGATCCAGCTACCAATAATTCAACGGGTAGGTATTTCCAACGGTTATAGGTACCAAAGATGGTGTCTCCTGTCGCTCCAAAAGCGTGGCTATCATCAATCAGAAATGTATATTGGTGCTTACGGTTCAGGTGCCCAATCCAGGAATAATCATGGACTGCTGGCTGAAGTGGGTCGGTCGCGTTCCCTAAAATCAAGATCCGTTGAGGTTTTAAAGTCTCTGCCATTTCCTGTACATAAGTGACCCAATCTCTGAAACTTTGATAATGGTCAGGATTAAGTTCATCAGGAAGTATGGCCGGATGGGTGTCAGGCGCAACAAAAATATAATCGGTGTCATCCAACAGGTAATTGACTGTGGCATGACCCGCAAGATAACCGCTGCTCCAAACGAGGGCTTTGTCAGCTCCGGCTTTTTCTGAGAAAAATGCTTCAAACTGATCATAGATATCCATTCGGACATTGTTAATCCTGCTAAGCCCATGGTTAAGTCCCAATTGATGGATCCCTTGGATTACCAGGTCTTCTAATTCTTGATGTGAAGACAAGCCCAGATAGTCAGTACCACTGAAATAGAGATATTCTTTTTGATCTCTCTGGATGGTTCTCCCTATTTTGGATTGTAAATGGAATAAGCTCATGAAATAATAAAGTAATGAGTCGAAAGAAATCGTAAAGGGCAATAATAACCTTTCAATTAATCTATTCGGTATGAGAAATCCAATTATTCTTGATTAAATATATCACAATAATGGATTTCAATGTATTTTTTCACGATAAATCTGTCCAAATCTGTCTATTACCTCTATTTCCACTGTCTTTTGCGTTGAATTTGGATGGAAAAAGAACATATGGGCATTGCGTTGAGGACTTATCCATGGATGCTTTGCATCCGCTGGCCGGTTAGTGAAAAGTTGTATGGCCTTAGGGTCATAAGTCACCTCTTGTCTCGCTTCACCCATTCTTACCCCATTTTCTTTCCAATAGACTTTCCACTCAGGGTCCCAGTTCCATATATTGACACAGTATTCTTCCGGAAAATCCGGATGTGCTCCGGGATTATACAGCCTAAACTGATGTGAACTTTCTTCACCTATTGCCTGATAGTGCCACGAAAGATTTTCTTTCATCTGATAGACCCCATATCCTTTTGGACTGCCATCATAGCAAAAATCAGCTGTCCACCAAGCGCCGCTGATGGCTGCTGTATTATGTTCAAAAATATTAGTGTTGACATTGTTTTCGTTCCAGTGAACATGTCCTGAAATCAGGTGAACTTGATAATCTTTCAAGATGCTGTATAGCACTTCACGATTGATAACCGATTCTTTATTGATATCCCTTCCAGAATTGAAGTTGACGACATTCGAATAGGTAGGGATATGAAGAAATACCACAAGCTCTGATCCTTTTTCTACATTTTTGAGATCTTGCTCCAGCCAAGATAATTGGGTTTCATCCAAGTAGCCGTAATATTGCTTATTTCCCAGAAAGAAAACATCCGAAAGTACCACATAGTGTTTCCCGCCTCTGTTGAAAGAATAATAAGCAGGACCGTATTGGTCTGAAAAAGGATATTGGCTTGCTTCATTGCTTCTGGCCTGAAGGTCAATGTCGTGATTACCCAGTACCTGAAAAAATGGAATTCCTGTCGATTTTATCCCTTGGTTGTATTTTTCAAATAGCTCAAACTCGTCAAACACCAAATCACCAAGACCTATTCCAAAAGTATTGGGATCCTGTAGTCTTTCCACAGTTTTTCTCAGATCTGAGCAGGACTCTTTGATAAATTGATCTGCTTCTCCCGCACTTTGTACCTGAGGGTCAGCAATGGTAATAAAGTGATGGGATTTTTCAGAATTAGGATTCGGGGTGAGTTCAAAATGAACTTCATTGATGGCTTTCCCAAAATCCAGTTTTCTAAAAAAATCAACTGATCCATTTTCCAAAATGTTGAAGCGATACCCCGAAGGATAGGAAAAGAAAACGAATGACCGATCTGTATAGAATTCAAAATTTCCGGAGGAATCTGTATAATAAATATACTTTCCATCAGACACGGCTACGTTTGAAATGCCTTTTCCTTGTGCGCTCAGTTTGCCTTTTACCTGGATGGAGTTGAAGTTTTTTTGCGGTTCAAAAGCTAAACTTGTCGCTGGCAATGCGAATAAGCTTCCCGCGATTAAACTACTGTTCTGTAAAAACTGTCTTCTATTGATTGGTTTCATTCTCAGTGTCTTCTGAAATCAATGGGCAATTTAGAGTTAAAAAGGGCATAAAAAAAGCCCCCAATTGCTTGAGGGCTTCTGTAAGAGTAATGATTCAGATTAGTTGAAGATATATCTCAATCCGAACTGCAATCTCCAAACGTCAGCAACGTTTGCAGTTGGTTGGAAAGAAGAAGAAATCAACTCACTTCCGAAGTTTCTCAATCTGAATTGAGGCTGTCCATCAGCAGTAGTACCTGCTGGAACCAATGGAGAAGTAGAAGTAGCAAACTGTCCGATACCCCAGCTGTTGTTCAGTAAGTTACCTACGTTCAAGATATCAACTCTGAATTCCAAAGTGTTTTTCTTACCGCTGATATTGGTGAATAATTGCTGAGCTACTGAGAAATCAGCTCTGTAAACCATTGGAAGGAATACAGCACCTCTTTCAGCGATTCTACCTCTGTTTGCACTCAAGTATTTATCCTGATTGATAAATGCTTCCCAAGCAGTAGCTTGTTGAGCAGCGGTGAAAGTAGTACCTGAAGAAGTAAATTCTTGGAAGTTCATTTCGCCAGTGTTTCTGTGGATATAAAGAAGGTCGTTAGAGAAACCACCGTCACCATTGAAGTCACCACCGTATACATAGCTGAAGTTACCCAAAGTTCTTCCTTCCCAGAATAGGGAAACTGAAGTGTTACCGAAGCTGAACAAGTCTTTGTTGTAGCTCAATGCAGCAAATACTCTGTGGCCCATTGTGTTGGCAGAGAAACCTACACCTGGATTGTTTGGATTACCTGCATGAGGGTTGTTGTTCCAAGAACCGAAAGCAATTGATCCTGGATCTACAGTGTTTTTAGCTTCACCGTAGCTGTAAGCAGTTTTTACATAAAGACCGCTAGCAAAAGGTTTTTCCAAGGAAACTGAAGCTACCCAAGAATTACCAACAGCTTGATTGGAAAGGGTTACCGCGTTATCAATGTTGCCATTGATTCTGGTTGCAGAATTACCGCCAACCCATCTTGGTCTTTGGTCAGGACCATTGAAGTTTCCGTTAGATGGAGCCAAGTTAGCATTATAGTAAGCTACACCATTTACATCAGAGTTGTAGATGAATTCAGCTGTACCGATGATACCACCTGGAAGTCTTTGATCCAAAGCAATGTTGGTTCTCCAGATCTGAGGGAATTTGAAATCAGGTTCAGTCAAGGCCAATTCATAGTTAGCTGCAGGAGCTCCTGATACAGTACTTGGCTTATAAGCATCTGGATTTGGGTTGAATGGTCTTGCAGTAGTGTTGTCCAATCTGTCAAAACCAGTCAAGATACCGTTATTACCCACTTGGTTGGAGATCCATACATAAGCTGGACGGCCGGTGAAGATACCGGAACCACCACGAAGCTGAGTAGTTCTGTCACCGGAGATATCCCAGTTGAAACCAACTCTTGGGGACCAAAGGATGTTAGGATCAGGCAATTTGTCAGTTCTGAAGTTAACAGTTTCTCCAGCTGGATTTCTGAAGTTCAATCTTTCTACTTCTTGGTTTCTGAAACCTGTCTCAGAGAAGAAAGGAACATCGATTCTCAAACCTACAGTAAAGCTCAATTGGTCGTTTACAGTGTAATCGTTCTGACCATAGATACCAGCGTAGTTCACTTTCAATGGCTGAACCGGCTTAGTTTGTCCAGGGATATTGGAATATCTTACCTGGAATCTTCTCAATTCAACAGTAGAAGCAGTGTTATTCAAGAATGCATTGGCATCTGAATAGAAGTCTTCCAAGGAGTTGTACACATAAGCAGATTGTGAACCTGGGAAGAATACGTTTTCAGACTGATAGTTTTCGTAGCTGAAACCAAAAGTCCAGGCACTTTTGCCTTTGAAAATCTGAAGGTTGTTCTGGATTTGGAAAGTCTTATATCTCAATTCGTTGTTTGGCGTAAATGGCTCAAAACCGAAAGTAGTGTAAGTAGCTCCATCTTTTAGGATATCAACCATTGGGAAGAAAGAGCCTCTTGAGTCACGGCTTTCATCCTGATAAGTATAACCGATAATCAAGTTATTGGTCATGTTTTCTCTCAATCTGGAGTTCAATTCACCCACAATGGATCTGATGTTTTCCAAGATGATATAGTTGGAGTTTTGGAAGTTCAAACCATTGATGTTTGTTCTTCTGTTACCGAAACCAAGAGAAGAAGAGTTAGACAACAATACATCTGTATTAGAATCCAAGTGGTTGTATCTTACGCTTAATTTGTTCTTGTCATTGATGTTATAATCCAATTTCACCAAGAACTTGGTAGCAGCAGTATTATGGTCATAATTTTGGTAAGGTCCTGTCTCATAATTGAAGTTTGTTCTCAAGAAGCTGCTCAATTGATCAAGGTCAGAAGCCAATACTCTGGTTACGTTACCGCCAGCTTGCTCATTGCCATTGTTGGCTCTGAAAGTTGTACCTGGCTCAGTCAGGTTTTCATCTTCAAAAGAAGCGAAGAAGAACAATTTATCTTTGATGATTGGACCACCAACACGGAAACCGATTTGTCCGTATTTGAATTCTCCTGGATTGAAATCTCTGTCACCAGCTTTTGTACCTACGTTGTTTTGGTTTCTCCACAGGTAGTAAGCAGAACCTGAGAATTCGTTTGTACCGGATCTGGTTACTGTGTTTACACCTGCACCAGTAAAGTTACCTTGTCTTACGTCATAAGGAGCAACGTTTACAGAGATTTGCTCAATCGCATCTAAGGATATTGGAGATACACCAGTTCTGTCACCAGGCTGGCTACCCAAACCAAATGAGTTGTTGAAGTAAGAACCGTCAACAGTGATGTTGTTCAATCTTGAATCCTGACCAGCGAAAGAGTTACCGCTTGCCTGAGGAGTCAATCTAGTGAAATCATCAATTCTTCTGGAAATAGTTGGGAGTCTGCTCAACTGATCATTACCGATAGCTGTTGTAGCACCAGTTCTATCAGAGGAGAAAACAGCGTTTTTCTCTCCGGTTACTACAACTTCAGCCAATTCAGCATCACCGTCTCTCATCACAACGTTTACGTTGGCAGCAACACCTAAGCTTAGGTAGATGTTTTCAACAGATTGTGATTCAAAACCAATGAAAGATACTGTAACTGTGTAAGGTCCACCAACCCTCATACCCGGGATGGTATATCTACCTTCAATATTAGTCACAGCACCATACCTTGTTCCTGAAGGTACGTGAGTGGCCACCACATTAGCACCAGGAAGGGTTTCCCCGGTATTGTCAGTTACCCTACCAGTCATACTGGAAGTGGTTACCCCTTGCGAAAACGCCATGCTTGTTACAAAAACCAGCATTAAGGCCGCAAAAAGACTCTTTAGTAAAGATTGCCTCATAATTTTGTTTTTTTGTGGAAAATTGAAATTGTTATACGACTTAGTTTTTTCTTTCCGCATACAAAGGTATGCGAGATAGTCAAGTTTTTTTTTTAGTTATTGTTAAGTTTTAACATTTATTCACAAGTTTACTTAACAATTTCTTAACATTGAAAAAAGAATGAAATTTTATTTTTGGTGATTTTTTATGGTTTCAATCGTTTGCATACAGGAAATTCTTTCAAAAAATTGTTTTTAATTTTCCTGTGCCATTTTTGTGTTAAGAAATCTTTATCCAAATGTTAAGACCAAACTTTGTGTAAAAACCTCCCAAAATGGTAGATATTCTCCCTATATTTAGCAATGAAAAAACTGTGGTAGATGAAAAATAGAAATATAATTTGGCTATATCTGTTCTTCCTGGTCGCTGTCATGGACCTATTATTTACAGCAAATGGAGAATCTGAAATGAGGATGTATTCCAAACCTTTAATTATACCGACATTATGGGCCTATTTTATTTTTTCCAGTAAAGCATTAAAAGGAACTCTAATCCGGAAGGCTATTTCAGCAGCTTTGATATTTTCTTGGTTGGGCGATGTGCTCCTCATGTTTCCAAATCTGTTCCTTTATGGATTGGGAGCCTTCTTAATGGCTCATATTTCTTACATCGCAGGATTCAAAGTGGCGCAAACCAATCCTTTTGCAATTGGGCAAGTCAATTTTATCAGACTCTTTTTCTTGAATTTGCCTATTTATATCTTGGCCGCTGTCTCCTATTTTCTGATCAGAGGAGGTCTAGGGGACCTCAAAATCCCTGTCATTATCTACCTGATTGTGATTGTCATGATGGCCACTACAGCGAGGGAAAGATTCAAGAAAACAAATAGTGTAAGTTTTTGGCAGGTAATGATCGGAGCAGGACTTTTTATGATCTCTGATAGCATCCTGGCAATCAATATGTTTTTCAAATCATTCCCCGAAGCGGGCATCCTGGTAATGGGGACTTATATTATTGCGCAGTTTCTAATTGTACGAGGAATCATGGCCCATGCACAATGAATCTTCTTTTTGGATAATTCAGAAAGGCTTGATCTCACTCTTTAATAATGAGTTTCTGTTGTGAAGAAGGCAGTGCTTATGGAAGATTAAATTCTCGACATGATATCGGGATAACTGATTCCCATATGGCTGTTGTCATAGACAGCTTGACCACCTTTGATGAGGATGATCTGTGGTGATTGGTGATAAACCCCAAATTCCTGAGCAATCTGATTCGATATATCCCTATACCGGATCAAATCCAAAAAATACGGGGTCACTTTCTCAAAATCTGCATCTTTCCAATTCCGCATCAATCTGTCAAAGGTCATCCCGCTGATGGAGCATCGGGTGGAATGTTTGAAAATCAGTACAGGTTTTTCTTCACTTTTTGCTTTGATATCTACTAATTGAGAGGAATTTTCAAGTTTAATCCAGTCCATTTCTTAATATTTCTTAATCCTATGGAAAAAGAAATAATTTTGGCCTGAAAATAGTTCCCTTTTGGGCTTGCAATAAACAGTTTTCAAATGTCTAAGATTAAAAATAATTCTATATACCTATTTAAGATGCTCTTGTTGCTGACGCTTTTAGGAGCATGTAAGAGTATCAAACCTGACAGACCTCCTGTGGCTACACAAGAGGATCCGCCAGCTGCCTTGTCACAGGTCAATATCCCGATCGTGATTCCTTTGTCCTTTTTGGAGGAGAATCTGAATAAGGATTGGTCGAGTAAATTGTTCGCTGAAAAGGGATTGTCCTTGGGAAGCGGGCTTTTTGCAGACCTTGACATTGACAGGACAGGTAAAATCTCCCTCCAAGGTGCAGAAAATAATACGATCAAAGTCAGGGTACCGATGAACCTAAAAGGTGACCTCAAGATAGAAAAGAAGGTTTTTGGACAGGTGCTCTCAACCAATTTTCCTTTCAATGAATCCATGAGCCCTGTGATTTCCTTTATTCCTGAAATTGGTAGAAACTGGGACCTCAATATCAAAAACCTCAATATTGACAATTGGGGCAGATCTATGAAGTATAATTTACTTGGGTTTGAGATTGACCTGGATCCTTTGGTCAGGAATCAGCTGAAAAGGGTTTTGGACAATCAGCTTTCTGCAGCGAACCTGACACGACTTGATTTTAAGCATATGGCACAGGAAACTTGGGAGGCATTTTCAGAACCCTATTCTGTAGAGGAAGAGGGAATGCAGGTGCATTTCTATTCAGTTCCTTCAAGATTAAAGGTCAGTGAAGAAATTACCCTGGACCAAAAGCTGATTCTGTACTTAGGAATTGAAGGGGAGATGTTTTCCAAAATTGGGAGCAAACCAATGATTGCTCCTTCTGTTTTGCCCAATATCTATTATAATGACAATAAAGAGAATTTCCTGGATCTCACTATGCCTCTTATTTTAAAGCATGAAGACCTGGATGACTATCTGAACAAAGAGATTTCCGGCAAGCAAATCAGGACGGATAGCAAAACAGTATTGATTCCATCTAACTTGAAGTCCCAGCAATACGGTGACAAAACCCTGATCGGAATGGACTTCACAGCCATTAGAAATGGGCAAAGTGAAATCAAAGGAAAAATGTATTTTGCTGGTATGCCTACTTTTGATATGGATCAGGAAGCCATTAAATTTGAGAATGTAGAATTTGATGTAAAAACCGGCAATTTACCTGCAAAAATGGGTATCAAGTCTAAACGAAGGAAAATCCAAAGTCAGATCCAAAAGATGGCAACTTTACCTATAGGCAACTTGCTGAAAGAGGCAAGGTTGGAAATGCAGAAACAGGGATATTTCGAAACAGACTTTGCTACTTTCAGAGTGAAAAACCCAGATTTGCAAGTAGAAGGTATTTATAATACAGCAGAAGATATTCGTCTTTACCTGCGTACCAAAGGTCAAATGGACGTAAGACTAAAAAATTTCAAATAATTAACAAAAAATTATTTTCAGAATCTTATTTGGTTTCAAATAGGGAATGGTTTTTGAAGCCATTAAATTTGTAAAAAAAATCAAGTCATGCAGGATTATTTTCTGAATTTAGGTGTGCCAAAAGAAGTATTTGACTTCGCTGTCATGCCATTGTTGATCTTCTTTGCCAGGGTAATGGATGTGTCTATCAATACCTTGAGGATTATGTTTGTCCTCAACGGCAAAAAGAAGATTGCACCGATATTGGGTTTCTTTGAAGCCATGATATGGTTATTGGCTATAGGCCAGATATTTCAAAACATCAATAATCCCATGTCCTACGTAGGATATGCCGGTGGTTTTGCCATGGGAACATTCGTAGGGATGACCATTGAGGAAAAATTGGCTCTTGGACGTGTGCTGGTAAGGGTAATTACACCTACTCCTATGCCTGAATTGATTGAGTATATGAAAGAGAAAAATTTCAGGTTTACCAATGTGGGCGCAGAAGGAAGATTTGGCAAAGTCAACTTGCTATTTACCGTCATGAAACGAGAGGACCTACAGGCTTATATCGAAAAAGTAAAG
>NZ_JBHLWI010000024.1:0-26802 GCF_042432905.1 Fontibacter flavus
GTTGATTAAACAAGCGTTTGCAGTTGCTAAATCAGGTGTTGGATATGATAAAAACTACAGACATCTTAATCCTATTTTAAAATAATATTTGGATCAAAACTTGAAATTAAACACAATTCATTTCGAACGTAGAGAGAAATCTTTTTTCCGTTTTGGGGTTTAAAGACCTCTCTCCCGTACAGCTGTAGGGAGAGAGGTGACAAGGAGAAGCTATTACCACTTTATTTCGCCGAAGGCATGACTTAGCCTTGGCGGATTTCTACTTATTCCCGAATAGCTTCACTTTCGGAATCCTCCCCTCACTTCGATTTCAAATGTATTTCAAATATATTTCGCGAAGCATATTTCCACCATATTTCAATTAAACCTCAACTCCTCTTTTAAAGATTCTCATTGGCTTCAACCTCCCCTGCATATACGTAATCTCCCGATAATCGGCTGTGGGAAATAGGATGATATCGGCTAACATGCCAGGATTCAATTGTCCTCGGTCATGGAGATTCAGGGCTGCTGAGGCTCTTGTGGTGATGCCTGCCAAGACTTCTGCATTGCTGAGTTTTTCAAAGGTACCCAGTACAGCAGCCTGCATAAGCAAATCACCCATGGGAGCCGAACCTGGATTCCAATCGGAGGCGATGGCCAAGGAGGCACCGGCATCGAGTAATTTCCGTGCGGGAGTGTAGGCTACCCCCAAACCCATGGATGCACCTGGTAAGGCCACAGCAATGGTGTCAGATTGGGCGAGTAAAGCAATTTCCTTGTCTTTGCTGGCTTCCAGATGGTCTGCGGAGATGGCTCCGAAGTCAACAGCTAATTGTGAACCGCCTGCATGAAACTGGTCTGCATGTACCGCGATATCAAAACCCATGTCCTTGGCTTTTTGGAAATAGGATTGGATATCTTCAGGAGTAAAGGCTGTATCCTCAATAAAGGCATCGATCCGATTGGCTAGGCCTTCTGCTTGGAGGATGGGGAAAAGTTCATCAGTAATAGCTTTCAGATAATCACGCTGGGTTCCTTGGAAGTCTTTGGGGGGAATATGTGCTGCCAAGCAGGTTGGGATCAGGTCTGCATAAGTGCTCTCATTGGCTTCTTGGATGGCTCGGAGCATTTTGAGTTCTTCGGCTACGGAGAGCCCATAACCGCTTTTGACCTCAATTGTAGTGATGCCGTCTTTGAGGTGTCTGTTGGCTCGCTGAACAGTCAGTTGAACCAGTTTCTCCTGATTGGCTTTCCGGGTTTGGGTGACCGTATCCCAGATGCCTCCGCCTGCTTTGGCGATTTCCAGATAAGACTTTCCGGCATTCCGCATGGCATAGTCCTGTGCACGGCTACCACCGAAACAGATATGCGTATGGCAGTCGATCAATCCTGGCATAGCCACAAAGTCGCCTTTCAGGTTTACTATTTCTGCTCCAATAGATTGTGCTTCGGGATACAGGTCCCAATAGTTGCCAATCTGATGGATGCGGTCATTTTTGATGAGAATGCCTGCTTCAGAAATGATGTCCAGCTGTTCATCTTTCAATGCACCTTTTAAGGAGAGGTTTGACATGGTGACCGCTTGGCGGATAGGGCCTATGAAGGTATGTTTGATGGTTTGCATATTCATATTTTATATTGCCACAAAGGTTTGGTTTTGGCTCGCAAAGCCGCGAAGTCGCAAAGGTTGGCGCAAGACAGGGTATATGATTTGCTCATCTCGCTTCTTGTCTCTCTTTTCTCATTTGCCACGAAGGCACAAAGACACAAAGCTTTGGTTTTTGCCTCGCAAAGCAGCAAAGTTGTAAAGGTTTTTATTGGGTAACGAAAACAGTCTTGTCTCTTGCCTCTTAGTTCTTGTTTCTCGTCTTTCGCATCTTACTTCAATGTAATATTTCCTTTGTGTCTTAGCGCCCCTGTCTCACGACAGGCAGGTTTGTGGCTTTATTACAAAAGTACCCAAATCCCTTCATAATCTTCCATACCAATTTATTCAATAAGTGATAACCTGGAGTAATTTTTAAAAATAAGTGATAGCAAGTAAATGGTTATTTTGATTTGGAATTTTACAATATTCGATAATTGGAATGGATGTCGGTATATTTAAAAAAAATATAGTTTAGCCGAATTGCACGCTAATTTTTTTTCAAAAACTATAAAAAAAGTTTATTATTTTGGAAAACTCATGTTCAATTACTAATTCTTTGGTTTTTCGGTGGGGGGGGGTAAACTAATTTTTAAAAGATTATTCTGAAATTGAACATTGGAATAGTGCAAAAAATTTTAAGAATTTGATTTTCAATGATAAATGATTTTTGATTAATGAAATTGGTTTATTAATTTCATAAATGTTAGATGTTCAACTTAATTAAAAACAACCATGAAACTAAAAAATTTGATTGTCAATGCTGTAAAGATTTCAGCAGCTGTTGTTTTAGGAATCATTATAGGTTTATCGCCTATGACTTCTTTTGGAGAAGACGTTGTTGAGACTGCAATGATGGGCACTAGTTATTGTCAGCACAACATTAGCGGGGATGATGGTCTCGCAACATTTTGTCAAATTACCTACTGTTCTCATGCGACCGGCGTTGGTAGTAATGTTGGTCCGTGTGGTTCAGATGAATCTCTTCCCGGATCATAAACCTTATTTTCACTCACTCTAGTAGAAGCTTTTTCTGCTAGAGTGTTCCTATTCCAAATTTTATGAGACAATTAATGAAATTCTTAGCCGGTTTTGTGGTATTTGTTATTTCGTCACTGACAACTGTATTTGCTCAGGAGATTTTGAAAGTAACTAAAAAAGACTTTCCAGAGAAGATTATAATTAAAAGTCAGAAAATTTTGACCGATGATTTTAATCACCACCATAGAATCCATGTTTTTGATAGCTTAATCCTGACTCAAGTAAATAGCGGGAAACACCATTACCATGTTTTTCACAAGGACAAGTTAACCTACTTAGGTCCAATAGGAGTAAGAGGTGACGGGCCTGACCAATGGGACATTCCTGCTACCACAGCGGGCCAATTTGAGAAGAGCAGTAATGGGATTAAGTTATGGTATTTTGATTATTTAAGAGGTTCGTTCAACTTAATGAACCTTACAAAAACGATTCAACAAAAGACTCCCTATCCAATAACGGAAAGGAAGCTTAGGATTAATGCCAAGGTTTTTCCTTTTTCAAAGGGTTTTATGGGGAGTAACAAGAGGCTGTATGTGAATTGTTATATTTATGAACAAGATAGAAGTAGGCTTAAATATTATGATCTGGAAACAAAAAAGATAATAAAATCTCCATTGTTTCCAAAGGTAAAAAATATTAGCCAATTGCCAATTGAAACAATTCATAGCCTTTATGGAGGTCCATTTGAAAAGCATCCGACAAGAGATCAATTTGTTCAGGCGGCTTTTATCTTTAACAGGATAGATATTTTTGATGATAATCTCAAACTCCTCCTGTCTATCGTAGACGGAGATAATTGGAAAGATGATTTTTATGATGCTAGAGAGATCAATCCAGCAACATCATGGATTAATCCAATCCTTGATGGATATAACGGTTTGGCTCTCGGGGAAAAGTTGATTTTTGCTTTGGAAGCAAAAAAAAATGTAGGAACGGATAAGTTTAAGGAAAATGAAAGCTTTATACGAGTGTTTGATTGGCAAGGGAAACCTTTGGCTTATTTAGAGATAGCGCATGATTTGAGCACCATTGCTTTTGATGAAGGAAAGGGAATGTTGTATGCAACAGATTACAGTCATGAATTAGTGTTGAGGTTTGATCTTTCTAATGAGCTAAAAAGATGGGTAAAGTAATACAGTGGGTAGTTTTTATACTGATTGTAATTGCATCAGTTGTATTATCAGTTTTTGCAAAAAAATGGGTTAATAATTTTTATTCACCAGAAATATTGTTTGATGTGAGGAAGTATGATTTTGATACGTTAAAAACAAGCGATAGTTCTTACTATTACTTTAAATATAGAAATATTGGAAATGGGGAGTTAAAAATTTACAATATCAAAACGTCTTGCGGGTGTACTATTCCTTATTGGAATGAGAGCTTTTTGAAAAAAAATGAAACTGATAGTTTTAGGGTTGAATACGATAAAATAAACAAAGGTTATTTTATTAAAGAAATAATGGTTTATTCAAATAGTAAAACCAGTCCTGATAGACTTGAGATTTCTGGACTCGTACCTTTTGATTAGATTAAAAATCAACTTTTCTCAGACTGAGATGTGGCAGTTTGAAGAAGGTGAAAATTAAATATTAAGGTACTTATACACAAACTACTTTATGGGTAAAGACAAGGACTATCATTGCTTGTTCAAGACTTTATCTTGGACCAGAATCCTACCAGTCTTCAGAATGTATAGATGCAGTCTGAAGACTGCTGCTAATATAGTCCAAGCCCGCCTGCCTCGGGCAAGTCTGAAGACTTGAACTAAAATCTATCAAAATCCCCCGACCATTCTGTCTCCAAAGCCAAACCTTCCTTTTCAGCCACTTCTCTGGCTAAGTTAATCAATTCTCCGCTTCGGATGATATCAATGGCAGTTTCCATGTCCTCATACATGAGCTGATCTTCGGTGACATGTTTGATTTTGGAACGGACATGTTCATAGAGGGCAGTCATGATTTTCCCTGATTTCAATGGCGCATGAAAGTCCACTGCTTGTGCTGCACAGAAGAGTTCTACACCCAAGATTTTCTCTACGTTTTCAATCACCTGCAAGGCCTTTCTGGCTCCAATACTTCCCATACTCACATGGTCTTCCTGTCCCAAAGAAGTTGGGATGCTGTCTGCAGAAGAAGGGAAGCACAATCCTTTGTTCTCACTTGCCAAAGCTGCCGTAGTGTATTGGGGAATCATAAAGCCTGAATTCAGGCCGGTTTCTTTGAGAAGCAATTTGGGGATCTCCCGGAGTGTCACCTTCCAAGGAAAGGTAAATCCTACGGTCGGAGATGTTGCCGATTTCGGATGCGGCCAAACAAGCATAATCCAAGGGCATGGCAATGGGCTGACCATGGAAGTTGCCACCATTGATGGTATGGGTTTCATCAAAGACTACTGGATTGTCCGTCACGGAGTTGATTTCTGGTTCGAGCATTTGCTTCAGGTACAGCCTGCTTTGGATGAATTTATTTTTCAATAAAATTCTGATTTAAACGAATTGCACTTCAACTTTTTTTCAAAAACTATAAAAAAAGTTTATTTTTTTGGAAAATCAAAGTTTAATTACTAATTGTTTGGTTTTTCGGGGGGGGGGTAAGCTAATTTTTTAAAATATTGTTTTGAAGTTGACTATTAGAATAGTGCAAAAAGTCTTAAGGTCTTGACTGTTAGTGTGTAAGAAATTTTTAATTTTAATTTTTAAGTACTATTATTAATTGAGTTTAGTTGAGGCCTGAACTGATTCAATAAAATTATTTTGTTCAACTAAAATTAAATTAATTATGAAAAAGCTAATTTCATTATCAGTTGCATTTGTCCTTGCATTTTCAATGAATGTAATAATTACAAATGCAGAAGAATCTTTGCAAGGTGGTTGTGTTGGAGCCGGAGAGTGTAAAATTACTTATCCTGACGGGACAGTAGTGCATTCAACTGGCAGCTGGAGAGAGTTTTAAAAAGATCTAGGGTTCAACAAATGGCTGTTTCTTATACAGCCATTTGTTGATTTTTTGAAGAAATTAAATTTAACTTAAATAATCATGTTTATGCGAAGTAAATTTATCGGATCAGTTATCTATTTTTGTCTATTCTTGTTGATTTTAGGTTGTGAACAAAAACCAAATGAAGATTCAATTTTTGAGAATGAAGAAATTAAATTAAATTATAAAAATTCTGAATTAGAGTATAATTTCAGTAGATTATTTGCACTTAGACTTGTTGAAGTTAATAGGAAAAATGATTTTTCAAGGGTACATAATTTTCAACAAAACGCACCATTCGATCCTTATTTCTGGATTGCAAATGCTGAAACACAAACCCTGGAAAAATATAACCTCAATTTTGAATTACAAAGCTCCATAGGGTCTAAAGGATTTGGTCCATCAGAGTTTTCTCAAGCTCATGTTTTTTATACTGATAAAAATAAAATTTTGGTTCATGATTTTCAGCAAACGGCAATAAAGCAAGTAAATTTGCTCCAAAATGAAATTAGCCACTTTAAATTAAAAACTTATTTTTATTCACTCGCTTTTTTTTCAAATAGTCAAGTCCTTATTAAATACTCAGATAATGAGGGTTTTACAGACGTATTAGAATTTGAATTAGTGGATTTTAAAGAAGGTGATGTTGCAAACACAATAAATATTCCAATCGAAAGAACACAATATGTTTCAAAAGTTTACGAAGGAGATTTTAGACTGAATGATAGTTTCGGAATATATTTTAATTATTGCGTTGGTAGGTTATTTGTTTTTGACCGCAAAGAAAAAAAATTCCTAAGAGCAATAACCACTATTGACAAAACTCCACCCCCAAGAGCAGAATATAAATCCTTTGGAGGAGGAATGAAAGTGTTGGTTAATGTTCCTTCTTACCAAATGTTCGTAGATGGTTTTTTGGATCAAAATGATTATTTCTGGCTGCTAAATGATATTTCCAATGAAAAAGAAACAAAGGTGATAGATGTTTATTCTGTTACTGAAACTCGTGGCAATGAATATCAATTCAGTATTAAAGTTCCCAATTTAACTGATGGCCAAGAAGCTGTTAAAATTTTTAAGGTAGGTGAAAATTTATTGGTTTTTTATGAGGATTTGACCATTGTTAACTATGAAATACTTGAATAGTTTTATTACGTTTGGACTTTCTTTTTTATTGTTATATTCAGCATTCGAGAAAATATTTAATTTAAATGCATTTATTATTGGAATTGGGTCTGGTAGTTTAATACCATCTCATTGGAGTTATTATTTAGCCCACATTGTTGTTGCTCTCAAAGTCCTAACAGCTATTCTAGTTTTTGTATTAAAACGAAACATCCTTGTGTATCTTTCAGCTGTCATATTGGTGGTTTTTTACATGGTTGTTTATTTTACTACAAGCCTCCAGAATTGTGGTTGTTCTTTATTTTTGGAAAGGATAAATCCATTGACTAATCAACTGATCTTAATATTTCTTTTGGGTTTTTCTCTCTTCAATTTGATAAGAGAAAAAACTATCAAAGATTAAACTTTATTGAAAGAGTTTTAATCAACTTCTAATGTACCCTAATATGCAGGTAGGTTTGGATTAGTACCTTTCAAACTCCCCCGACCACTTTGTCTCCAATTCCAATCCTTCTTTTTCAGCCACCTCCCTTGCCAAGTTAAGTAATTCCCCACTTCGAACGATCTCTATTGCGGTCTCCATATCTTCGTACATGATCTGATCTTCGGTGACATGTTTGATTTTGGTGCGGACATGTTCGTAAAGGGCAGTCATGATTTTCCCCGATTTCAAAGGAGCATGGAAATCCACCGCTTGAGCAGCACAGAAAAGTTCTACTCCTAGGATTTTCTCAACGTTTTCGATGACCTGAAGGGCTTTTCTGGCTCCTATACTCCCCATGCTCACATGGTCTTCCTGACCGAGGGATGTGGGAATACTGTCGGCGGATGAAGGGAAGCATAGTCCTTTATTCTCGCTTGCCAAAGCTGCTGTAGTGTATTGGGGGATCATGAAGCCGGAATTCAAGCCTGTTTCTTTCAAAAGGAGTTTGGGCACTCCGGGAGTATCTCCTTCCAAGGAGAGGTAAATCCTTCGGTCGGAAATATTCCCGATTTCCGATGCTGCCAAACAGGCATAATCCAATGGTAATGCGATGGGTTGACCATGGAAATTTCCCCCGCTGATGGTATGGGTTTCATCAAAGACTACTGGATTATCAGTAACTGAGTTGATTTCAGTTTCCAGCATGTGCTTCAAATGCAACCAAGCATTGCGGGAAGCTCCGTGCACCTGAGGCATACATCGTAAGGAATAAGGATCCTGCACCCGTGCACAAGTAGCATGGGAATGCACGATCTCAGATTCGTGTAAGAGGTTAAGGATGCTCTGGGCTACGTGCTGATTGCCGGCATAAGGACGGAGTTGATGGAGTTCGGCAGAAAAAGGCTTGATCGAGCCCAATAACCCTTCTAGCATCATTGCTCCAGTAATATCCGCATGGGCGAGGATATTGTAAAAGCGCTCTAAAACTTTCACCCCAAACGCTGCAATAAACTGCGTACCATTGATCAGTCCAAGGCCTTCTTTGGGGCCAAGGTGGATTGGTGATAGGGTATGTTGTTGCAGAACTTCTGCAGTGGGGCGTATTTTTCCGCCCACATGTACCTTTCCCAAGCCGATCAGCGGCAAAAACAAATGGGAGAGGGGAGCGAGGTCACCCGATGCGCCTACCGAACCTTGTTTGGGCACTACCGGAATGATATCATTTTCAATATGCCAGAGAATCCTGTCCAAGGTTTGTTCCTGAATGCCCGAGAAGCCTTTTGCCAAGGCATGTAGCTTGAGGATCAGCATCAACTTGGAAATCTCCACGGGTATTGGTTCGCCTACACCTACTGCATGGCTTTTGAGCAGGTTTTCTTGGAGTTTGCGGGTTTGGTCAGGAGAGATCAAGGTCGTGCACAATGGTCCGAAGCCCGTATTGATGCCATAGACTGGCTGGCCATTGGCTACGATTTTTTCGACCGTAGCAGCACTGGCTTTTACATTTTCCCGTGTTTCAGGGGTGAGGATACCTTTTATTTTCCCATTGGCTATACCGAGGGCGATGGAGGCGGTGAGGTGTTGTTGGGCGTATTGGAAGGTTTTCATGGGGTTTCTTGTTGGTTTATTGCCACAAAGGTTTTTTTATGCCACTAAGACACTAAGGCACAAAGAATTTTTTCATGGCATTTTTCTCTTATAAGCATGTTGAAAGCTTAGTGTCTCGTATGCCTTTGTGGCATTATAAAATAATACTTAGTGTCCTTTTGGCGTTACAAACACATTTCAAAATTAGTCAGTTCTACACATAATTATAAATACTAATTTGTTTTAATAATAATAACTAAAGGTTATTAAAAATAAACGGATATTTTCAGGTTTTGCCTTGATATCAAAGTGTACCTGCCGTAACTTGTATTTTTTAACATTCAAGTTTTTGAGAAATGAATATTGATGAGCTTTGTTTTGAGGAAGAAAGAATAGGGAAATTAATTGTTGACGCTTCATTTAAAATTCACAAGAGTATCGGGCCTGGACTTTTGGAAAAGATCTATGAAGTTTGTCTGGCACACGAGCTTAGAAAAGCAGGTTTGGATGTCAAAAGGCAAGTAACTATTCCAATTCAATATGATGGGATCCAATTCGATGAGGGGGTCAGGTTGGATTTACTGGTTGAAGAAAAAGTTGTCATTGAAATAAAATCTGTTGAGCAAGTCAACCCAGTCTGGGAAGCCCAGATTATCAGCCACCTGAAATTGACAGGTTTGAGCTTAGGTTATTTGATAAACTTTAATGTGCCATTGATAAAGAAAGGGATTAGAAGATTTCGTAATTAAAAAGATTGCCACTAAGACGTAAAAGGCACGAAGAAAATTGAATGAAGGATAATCCAAAAATCACAAAGCACCAACCTTAGAAATGAAATGGCAGCAATACCTAATCCTTTCATTTCCATAACCTAGATAACTTAGTGCCTTTGTGGCCCATATTACCTTTCTTTGTGTCTTCGTGCCTTTGTGGCTTAAAATCATTGAACCTTGAATATAGAACTCCGCCACCTTGAATACTTCCGTGCCGTCGCCGAAGAATTAAACTTTGGACGGGCAGCAGAGCGATTATTTATCTCCCAGCCAGGTCTTAGCCGTCAGATCAAGCAGATGGAGGAGATCCTTGAAGTTCAGTTGTTTGAGCGGACCAAAAGAAAAGTCCAGCTCACTCCTGCCGGGCATTTTCTCAAAGCAGAGGTGGATTATATCTTCAACCACCTCGAACTCACCAAAACCCAACTCAAGGAAATTGCCGCAGGGAATATTGGAGAGTTGCGGATAGGCTTTCTGGGTTCGGCGTCGCATACGGTGATTCCTGAACTGCTTGTCAAAATCTCCCAAACCTATCCCGGAATCCAAACTTCTTTGGAAGAATTCAGCAATGCCATGCAGATTGAAATGTTGGAAAAAGACAAGTTGGATTTGGGCTTTGTACGTTTGGCAAGGGTTCCAGAATCCTTGGAAATGAAGATGGTTCATCAGGATACTTTTTCGGTGGTTTTGCCAGCAACTCATCCCTTGTCGGCGGATGACTTTAAGCATATGGGGCAAGTGAAGGATGAAAATTTTATCCTCTTTTCTCAGGATTATTCCTCCATTTACTACGATAAGATCATGTCCATCTGTGAGGATAAGGGTTTTTCTCCACGCATCACCCATAAGTCTGTCCATGCCCTGACCATATTCAAACTGGTGGAGGCGGGCTTAGGGGTGGCCATCGTACCAACTTCTTTGAAGGAGGGTTATGATCTGAAAGTGAAGTTTTTCGAACTGGATAAAATCAAACAAAAAACGGAGCTGTATGCCGTTTGGAAAAAGGGGAATAGGAATCCTGTTTTAGGGAAGATTTTGGGGTTGATATAAATGTGAAATTGATATTGAGAGATATTTGCGTTGCGATATGGATGGATAATATTTGAAATATGCTCCGCGAAATACAATAGAAATTTGAGCTTTAACGGAGGTTGACGTTGTTCTTTTGTAATTAATTTAATAGGTTTAATTCAACTAAAACCGAAATCATGAAGAACCGTCTTTTATTGAGTTTTTTGTCCTGTCAGTTTATCTTTTTTTCCTGTAATCAGAGTTCTGATAAAGAACTTGCCTTTGAGTTAAGGTCTGCTGGGAAAATCGATCTTGCGATAGATGAAACCACCCCTGATTTCAGTATGGGTTTGCAATACGTGGAGTCTGAAAGAGAGCTCTTATTCAATATCAATTGGAATACCAATTCCATTCAATTATACGATTTGGATAATGGGGATTTGATCAAGACCATTCCAATGGAGAAAGAAGGTGATCAAGGAGTAGGGGAAATCATGGCATTTCACGTGCACACCTTAGATAGTATTTTTGTGTTTCCTTTTGGCGGTGCTGGATTCAGCTTGATAGGTTCTAACGGAGAGGTAATCAATCGCTTCAAGTATCCATTGCCAGAAAATCATACGGCAGGATTTGTTCACAACATCAGTTATGTCAGTCCACCCGTAATCAGGGGTAAGGAGATTTTTCTAAAAACCAGGCCAGCAATCGTCGATAATTACAGAGAGATGACCAATGAAATGCTAGCGAAATCACATCTGGTTTTCAAGCTTGATTTGGATTCATTAATGCCTCAATTATTGCCACAGCATTATCCGGTTGATTATTTGGCAAATGGTTTTAAACGCTTCGAGTTCAGCAGCGCCCAAGGTAATGGAAAGATTCTCTATTCATTTTTTGGGGATCATCATTTGTATTGGGCAGTTGATTTTGGTTCTTCTTTGAATAAAGTGGAGGGGAAGAGTAGCTATTTGAAAGATGTACTTCCTTTGTTTCCTATTGATGGGGCATTTTTGGAATCACAAAAATATAGTACTGCCTCTGCCAGGTATGAGAATTTAATTTATGATGCTTACCGGGAAGTTTTTTACAGATTTGCATATCCTGAACTTGAAGTATATACAGAAGAGGAAGTGAGGGCACTTAGAAATAATCCTGGTCCATTTGTGGTGATGGTTTTTGATCAGGATTTGAAGTTGTTGGGAGAAAAGTATTTCGAAGGAGGGAAGTACTTGCCAATGAATGCCTTTGTAGGGAAAAAGGGTTTGTACATTTCCACTAATAATCCCGACAACCCGAAAAATCAGGAGGATCAAATGGGGTTTGAGGTTTTTGAAATTATTTTATAAAATTCATACTTCATACGATAATGTATCGTATTTTTGTAAAAAACTGGAAATATGAAAGTTACAGCCATAATCCCTGATGATTTGATAAATGAAGCTATGGCGCTTTCACAAGCCGATACGATTACAGAAACGCTTAAGGTGGCCTTAATTTCATATATTAGATCACAAAAAATCAAGCAGATTGGAGTCACAATAGTAAGTGAGCCCTTAGAGTTTAAGTATTCTGCTCAGGAATTAAGAGATTTGAACCGTCGATGAGAGGTGTAGTTTTTGATACGTCTATCTGGATTGAATACCTGAGAGGTAATCCGGATGTTTTTTTGATATGTCAAGAACTGCTGGAAGATAATCGGGTCTTTGGGCTAGAATTGATTTTTGCAGAATTACTTCAAGGGGCTAAGGGCAAAAGAGAAGTGGAGACGATTATTCAGTTGGCCAATATCATTCCAAGTTTGGATGAGCCTTATCATATCATTGAAGCAGGAATGTTGTCGCAAAGAGAAAACTTTGTTCATCAAGGAGTGGGGTTGGTCGATGCTGTGATTTTTCATGCAGTAGCCAAAAATGAGTTGAAGCTTTGGACCTTGGACAAAAAACTTAGGAAAGTCATTGGATATGATCGGTTGTTCTATCCAGGAATTTCCTGATTTTGGAAAGTCATTATTTTCATTTATCCTTTTAAATTACTTGAATATTTTTAAAGGATAATCTTCATCTAAACACGCCCCCAAAATATCGCCGAACTTGCGCTGAGCTTGTCGAAGTAGGCATAACTTGTCCGTGGCGGATATCTACCATATATCGCAAACCTGTCTACCGACAGGTAGAGCATATATTAATTCCCATTCTTTCTAGGCGAAGTCTCGTATCTTAATTCTTACATCTTGTGTCTTTCAAACAAATGCCGTCCAAATGTCGGGTGAAATCCTCCCTTTTTTCGGGCTATATTTGTGAGAATCCAACCAACTTGCCATGGTCAAACAAAACATTCACAGCATGAAACAACCGCAATTGGGCCAGAAGATCCAGGAATGGAGAAAGGCCAAAGGATTGACCCAGGAAGAACTGGTAGAGCGATGCAATATCAATGTGCGTACCATACAACGTATCGAAGCAGGGGAGGTAACCCCTAGGTCTTAAACTGTCAAAGCCATTTTGGAAGTACTGGAAGTAGAGCCAGAGGATATGAAAAGTTTCCAGTCTGAGAATACAGAAGTTGCTGGTCCAGATAACTTAAACTCATGGCTTCGTTTTTCCTTAATTGCAGGAATTGTTTATTTGGTTTTGGCAGTAATTGAATCGGCTTTAGATGTGCAGCTTTTTATTGAAAAGTCATCATTTTCGATAGGATTTGCTTACTTCTACACGTTTTTGAAAATGTCACTCCTTGTATTTTTCATCATGTTTACAGGAGCATTCTATAAATTAAGCAACCTGTTTTCTAACCTTCTGCTAAAATTAATGTCAGTCTTTTTGGTAATTTTGACTTTTGTGTTTATTCTGGAAGATGTAGTGACTTACTGGTTAGGTATAGACCTCGTTACTGGCCTGTTATTAAGATCACTGATTGCTGGATTGGTTTATGTGTTGTTTGCTTCTAGCTTCCTACACCTTTCAAAATCTCAAGGCACAATATATATCATTGCAGGAGCTATAGGGATTTTAACAGGGGTTAGTTTTATGACGGTTGTCTTTGCTATTCCTAGCTTGATCTTCCTCACTATATTTGAGATTTCCCTTATTGTATTGCTTTATCAGGAGTATAGAAACACTACATCAGATAAGTCAGTTGATTTGTCGAATAGCACTCACGCTATCTTTTGATTCCTGAAAAAATTCAAAACAACCTTTCTTCCCAAATGGAACAGTTGGAAAGAAAGGTTTCCTTATTTTTGAGTATGTTCCATCATACTTTAGCATCCAAAACCTACGAACTGATCACTGATGAAGGAGAAGAACGGGCCTGTGAGGCCATTTCAGAAAGGGCCTGTAAGGAAACTCCCGGGAATTTTTTCAAAAATGTCTTCAGCGGTTCCTTATCTAAGTTAGCTGAACAGTTAGTCAGTCCAGGTACTACTTTGCCTTGGATTTTAGCCGCATTAGGTGTTCCAAATCTCTTTACTGGAGCTTTGGTGCCTATTAAAGATGCAGGCTCTTTATTGCCACAGCTGTTTGTTTCTGCAAAAATTAGGGCTTATGCCATCAGGAAGTGGTTTTGGGTTATCCCTGCCTTGATACAGGCTATGTCTTTAGCGGCAATGGCATTTGTGGTTTTGGGGACTGAAGGGAAAACAGCGGGGATTTTGATTTTGAGCCTACTGTTAATTTTTAGTTTGGCCAGTGGTGTAGCGAGCATAAGTTTTAAGGATGTAGTGGGGAAGACGATTCCTAAAGGTAAGCGGGGTCAGCTATTGGCCATGCGAGCCACCCTAGGAGGTGTTTTGACTTTGGCTTCTGGGGTATTTATCCTTCAGGATCTGGAAGGAGGCCAGGATCAAAATATGTTGTTTTGGCTGGTGATGGCTGGAGCATTGCTTTGGGTGCTTTCTGCTTTTCTATTTGCTTTGATAGCTGAGGAAAAGGGAGCCACAGAGGGAGGTAGGACACCTGTCAAGGAGCTCAAAAATGCCTGGAAATTTTGGAAAGAAGACAGCAACTTGAGAAGGTTTATTTTTACCAGAGGATTTCTGATGGCGATTCCTTTGGCACAGCCTTTTTTCGTAGTCTTGGGAAAGGATGAATTAGGAAGTGAGCTCGATAATCTAGGTATTATGGTGATTGCTGCCGGCATTGCCAATATTGTGAGCAGTCCTTTTTGGGGACGGTTTGCAGATCATTCCAGTCGTAACTTAATGGTATGGGTATCCATTCTGGGAATGGTCAATATTTCGCTGATGGCCTTGTTTCCTTTTTGGCCGGATAGTTTGCAGAATATTTATGTTTTTGCAGCCCTTTTCCTGATTCAGGTGATGGCCCATGGAGGTGCCCGACTGAGTAGGAAGACCTACCTCGTTGATTTTGCTCCAGAGAAGGAAAGGCCGCTTTATGTGTCCCTTTCCAATACCATGATCGGAGTATTTACGTTGCTTGCTGCGGGATTAGGAAGCTTATCGTCATTGTTTGGAGTACAGGCGATGTTGTCTGTTTTCGTTGCATTGTTGGGAATTGGACTGTTCTTAGCTTTTAGATTGAAGGAAGTATAAATTTATTATTGCCTTCCGAATGCATTAATCATAAAAGATTCTGCACTTGAGATTTCACCCATTTTAAAATCTCTGCATTTTTAGGGCTTTCTGTTTTGATTTCAAGTATTTTTGGAAATGGACTTGCGCCAAAAAAATGATTCAAGGCAATATTCAGTTCATCTTCTTTCTCGACCAAATGATACTCCATATTGAACTCTGCGGCTAGGTTTTTGGCAGATAAACTTTGATTTGTTTCAAAAAACTCCTCGAGTTCGGGTTGTCTGGCGGGTCCATCGATCAGCCTGAAAATTCCACCAGCATGGTTATTGAGCAAGACGATTCTTAGGTTATTCATCGGGTAATTATGCCAAAAAGCATTTCTGTCATAGAAAAAAGCCAAATCACCAGTAAGGATTACAATGGGGTCTTTAGTGGTGAAAGAGCAGCCCACAGCTGTACTATTGCTTCCGTCGATACCGCTTGTTCCTCTGTTACAAATGATTTCTTGATTCCGCAGACCAAGAAAATTCACATATCGTACAGACATGCTGTTGGCCAAGTGGATTTTTGCATGATCTGGCGTTACAGTAAGAACTTTGGAAATAGCTTTGTATTCTCCGAATTCAGCAGCTCTTAGAGTTTCAAGGAGGTTCTTTTTTACCAAATCATTCAAAGTCTTCCAGCGATTCACATAGTCCTGATTTTTTGCCAGGTTTTGATTTAAGAAACGTAAAAAGTTTTTAGGGTCAATATTGATGATGGTAGTCAATGATTGATAGGTGTCGGGACTATAGCCCGCAATTTGAACATGCCAGTGTGCTGCAGGATTATTCCGCAAGAACAACTTGAGGCTTTTAGAAATGATGGATTTCCCAAAAGAAATAATTAGATCTGGCTTAAGCTGCTGTTGAACTGAAGCATTACCAATAAAGTGGTCGTGAAATGAAATGGTATGCGCTGACTGTAAGTTGGAAATGGTGTCGGTAACTACTACAGCTTTGCCATCAGATGCAAGTATGTTAATCGTTGCCTGCAATTCCGAATCCGGCCTTTGTTGTCCAGGGACAATCAGGATGTTTTGATAGACTTTTAGTTTATCGCGAAGCTGGGTTTCCAGAATTGGAGAAATATAGGTCTCAGATGCCAAGACCTCAATGTTTTTTACAGGCTTGAATTCAAATTGCTCTCCCACTTCCGGGTAGAAGGGTTCTCTAAGCGGAATATTGAGGTGTACTGGTCCAGGGGGATACTGATTGGCCAAATTGATGGCTTCGTTGACGATGCGTTGGGCATGCCATACTTTATCAACGTGACTGAATTCATCCGGGAAGTCAAAAGATCTCTTTACATGTTTACCATAAATTTGTGGTTGACGAATAGTCTGACCATCCCATTGGTCAATCCATTCAGCCGGTCTATCCGCTGTGATTACAAGTAGTGGGATTTGCTGAAAATAGGCCTCTGCCACAGCAGGCGCATAGTTATAAGCGGCAGAACCAGAAGTACAAACCAAAACCACAGGTTGCTCCAGTTGTTGGGCCATTCCTAATGCTATAAATGCCGCTGTTCTTTCGTCTGATATCGTCCTGCAATGAATTTCGGGATGTCTGGCAAAGGCTAAGGTGATAGGCGCACACCTCGACCCAGGAGATAGGATAGCATTTTTGATGCCTTTTTGGGCACAGAGAGATACTAAATCTAATATAGGCTGTATGACCAAGGTTAGTTTTTCAGGTTAAGGTGTCTACCGATAATTTCACATTTCATTTCCGTCTCTTCCCATTCTTTTTCAGGGTCAGAATCTGAAGTAACGCCGGCACCTGCATAAAGTAATGCAGCCCCTTCAGTAATCTGTGCGGTTCTGAGATTGACATAGATGGAGGTTTCCCCTTCGATATTTACTGGGCCTATAAAGCCGGCAAAAAGAGAACGGTCAAATTTTTCATTCTCATTTAGAAAATCAAAAGCTTCTTGTCTTGGCATGCCACAGACGGCGGAAGTTGGATGTAGCAATTCCAGCATAACAGAACCCAATTGAGGGAAGTTGGTAGCTTTCATATTTACCTTGAAATCAGACCTTAGGTGCAGCAGATTTCCAGCCACAACAGTTTTCGGGCCAATTTCCTCATATTCTCTGAGTCTGATTTTTTTGAAGCAGTCTACAATATATCTGGAAACCAATGCCTGTTCTTCAATTTCCTTCTGTGTCCACGCAGCATTTTTTAGGGGATTGTCTCCCTGTGCTTTCTGAGTTCCTGCTAAAGACATGGTATAGAATTGATCTCCCTTTGTCTGAATCAACACCTCTGGAGAAGCTCCTATCCAGGTTCCTACTTCAGGAAGATGAAAGAAATTGATAAAGGCATTAGGATATGAATCCAAGAGACTTTTGATGGATTTTATCAGGTCAAAATGCTCATTGAGTGAGATCTTTTTCAGTTTGGCAGGCACAATCTTGTTCAATTGTCTCTCCTCTATTGCCTTGATTCCCATTTTCACCAAATTAATAAATTCTTCCTTGCTGCACTCAAAATCTTTTCTGGAATTGAACTCTGCTTTGGTATTCTTGAGGAAATAGGATTGGATTAATTCTTTGGCTTCCTCAGCAGTTTTGAAATTTGTCTTGATGTCAGGAACGGGTAGTTTATCGGCTGCAAGAAGATCAATCTTGAAATACTCAGTGGCTTCCAAGAAATATGCTTTTCTGTCTTTTTGATCCACAAATGGATGGATGATAAATCCTGGAATCAATTCTTCTATCTGAGGAGAAATTCTTTTTACTTTCCCGGTTTTATCAATCAGGATCTGTAAAAATTGGGAATTAGGTTTTCTCCAAACGGCAAACTGATGGCCGTCCAAAAGAAGCTCAGCAAAAAGATGAGCAAGGTAGTTTTCCAAACTGACGGTATGTTGATCAAGGGCGACCTGCATGTTTATTTCTTATCGATGACAGCCATGGTGATTCTGCTGATACAGCTTAATTCTCCAGATTCTGTGTAGATTTTAATTTCCCAAATTTGTGTCTTTTTACCAATATGAATAGGTTTGGTAATGCCTCTCACCAGTCCCTCTTTGACAGATTTGATATGATTGGCGTTGATTTCCAAACCAACACAATATTGCTTTTCCGAGTTTACAGTAAGCGAAGCTGCTACACTTCCCAGAGTTTCAGCCAAAACGACATTGGCTCCTCCATGTAACAGGCCAAGGGGCTGTTTGGTTCTGTAATCAACAGGCATTGTGGCCTCGAGAAAGTCTTCACCGATTTTGGTAAACTTAATATCCAAAAAGTCCGTCATGGTGTTCTTGCCCCAGTCATTGAGGGTGTCTACACGAAGGTTTGGGGGAAATATCATGGATTATGAGATAAAAGCTTTTTCTTTGAAGTTCGAAACAAAAATAGAGAATCTTGCTAAGGAAAAAAATATACCTCGTCAGACATGGGCAGACTGACTATAACTTAAGGGGCGTGGTACAGGGTAGTGGAATAGATGCTTCATTAAATAGGAATGGCCAGAGACAGACGCAGGCATTTTTTGATCGATATCGGGACATCCCTTTTGACAAAGTATTTTATACAGGACTACAAAGGACCAAGCAGTCGGTACAGGGATTTTTGGATCTTGGTATTGCGAATGAGGCAGTTCCTGAACTCAATGAAATAAGTTGGGGAAGGTATGAAGGTGTTCCCATGACACCGGAAGAAAATAAATACTACCAGTACATGTTGGAGAGATGGGCTTCAGGAGATCTGGAATTTGCAATTGAAGGGGGAGAAAGTCCCATTCTAGTAGCTAAAAGGCTCAAAAAAGGTATTGATCATATTCTTTCCCAGCCGGGGGAATTGTTTTTGATCTGCATGCATGGTAGGGCAATGCGTATTTTGATCAGTGTGCTGTTGGGATATGATTTAAGGTATATGGATATATTCAAGCATCAAAATCTTGGCTTGTATATTCTGCAACAAGATGAATTAGGAACTTTTAAAATTGAAAAATTTAATAGTGGCGAACACCTTAAGGACTTGGTGCTGTTTTAAGAGGCTTGTTTTTTTTGTTCTTTTGGTTTTTATCATCAAATGCCATCAAAAGGTGCTGATAGGTGTTTTTGGATTCATCCAAGTTAATGATTTTCAAGGCTACTTCCTGAAGGGGGACAATAGTTTTGTTGTTGATCCTGATAAACATGTCTCCCAATTGACATTCATCAATATTGCCTTTTGGAACTTTGACGATTATGGCTGCGTCAGAATTTCCTGAATAGGATTTTGTTTTAAATAGATTGAGCAAACTCAATTCAATATATGCGGGACTTGTCCGCAGTTGTTTCAATTCTGATTTATCAAAGAGAATTAAAAATGTATCCCCATCTGAGTCTTTGGCATGGCTCAGAGAGGTTAAAAACAAAAAGAATAAAGCGAATAATGTTCTCTTCATAACTGAAATCTATGAAAAGAAAACGAATGAAGCAACAATAAGGTTTGTTTAAATTTTTTAAAAGTGGATTTTAAAAGCTGTTTATGCTTTCGGTTTTCTTTTCAAAAAAAAGATTATTTGATGCCTGAGATATAGCGCTAAGTGTTTTTGTTCGAGCCTCAAGGCAAAGATTAATAGGGTTGTAGTATGGGGGTAATTCAAAAAAAAAAGCCCGAATAAATCGGGCTTTTGTGAAATTATTTAAGCTCTGCTTCTTTTTTTCTTGGTGATATCCTCTTCGATCTCGTCTTCAACTCCAGCGAAAATTCTACCACAATGTTCGCAGACAATCAGTTTTTTCTTTTCTCTGATATCAGCTTGTCTTTGAGGGGGAACGATATTAAAGCATCCTCCACACGCTCCTCTTTTGACCATTACTACTGCAAGTCCGTTTTTGGCATTGGTACGGATTTTAGCATAAGATTTTGTAAGCCTGTCTTCTATTTTTTTAAGCGCTTTTTCTCTGTCTGCTTTGAGTTTGCTCTCTTCATTCTCGCTTTCCGAAACAATGGTTTTGAGCTCATCCTGTTTGGTTGAAAGGTCTTTTTGTCTTTCTTTCAAATGGTCTTTTAACTCTTCAACATCCTTGTTTTTGTTCTCGATTTTAGACTGAGATTCACCGATTTTCTTTTTAGAAACCTGGATCTCCAAATCCTGCAGTTCCAATTCCTTGGTGATGGCGTCATACTCCCTGTTGTTTCTGACATTCATCTGCTGCTCTTGGTATTTTTTGATCAGCTTCTCAGATTCTTTGATGTTCTCTTTGAATTTTTTGATATCCTCTTCCAACGAAGCAATGTCATGATTGAATTTTTCCAATCTTGTTTCGTATCCTGCTATCTCATCTTCAAGGTCTTGAACTTCTTCTGGAAGGGCTCCTCTAACTTTAAAAATCGCATCGAGTCTGGAATCTATTTTCTGAAGGTTTAATAAGGCTTCAAGCTTTTGTGCAACTGTACTTTCCATGTACTATAGGTAAGTTATGGGATTCGTAACTACTTTTGTCAAATAGAGTGCAATATTAGTAAATTTTTGCGACAATATCTCTCCAAGTAATTCTTTTGTGAAAATTTCACTTTCGTAATGCCCTATATCGCATATAACTAATTGATTTTCAGCATCAAAGAATTCATGGTATTTGACGTCCGAAGTGATGAAAAAATCTGCCCCTGATTTTTTTGCATGATTCAGTAAAAAAATCCCGGCTCCACCACATACAGCCACCTTTTTTACAGGCTTTGTTAAAAGTGCAGTGTGCTTGATGGTATTCAGTTGCATGGATTTTTTGAGATGACTTAAAAATTCATTTTCATCCATCGAGTAAGGAAGGTCACCGACCATACCTGCACCAACTGTTTGATTTTCATTTTCAAGTTTTTGAAGGTAATAAGCAACTTCCTCATAAGGATGTGCGGCTTTTAAACTGGTTAAAACTTTGTTCTCCAAAAAGCCGGGCAATATTACCTCTATTTTGATTTCTTCTTCCCTGTGTGCTGTTCCTTTTTCACCAAGATAAGGATTGGCTTTATCAGAGGGTGTGTATGTACCGGTTCCTTCTGTTAAAAAGCTGCAATCTGTATATTCTCCTATTTGCCCTGCACCAGCTTTAAAGAGCGCATTCATGACTTTTTCGGCTGCATCCTGTGGCGCGAAAGTCACCAGTTTTGAAAGCATTTCTTTTTTAGGGTGTAAGATTTTTGTGTTGACCAGTCCAAGTTTTTCACTTATTTTTTGATTGACACCATGCGATACATGGTCCAAATTGGTATGAATGGCATAGATGGCTATGTCGTTTTTGATGGCCTTGATGACGGTCCTCTCCACATAATTTCTACCGGTAAGACTTTTGAGTCCCTTAAATACAATAGGATGGTGTGCCACAATCAAATTGCATCCCAAATCAATTGCCTCTTCTACAACTGCCTCAGTCACATCCAAAGTACAGAGAATGCCTTTCACTTCATCATCTGGGTTTCCTGTGATCAATTGGGCGTTGTCATAAGACTCCTGATAGGCGGGTGGAGCAATATTCTCCAGATAAGAAACTATTTCTCTGATCGTGTAAACCATATTTTTATATTACTTTGTCCAAAAATAAAGAAAAATAGCTAATGCGTTGGTACGACCCTTTGCTTTATCTCTTTGCCTTGCTGTATGATCTTGTTACCTGTGTGCGGAACTGGATGTTTGATACCGGGCTGAAAAGGAGCTTTAATTTTAAAGTGCCGGTCGTTGTCGTTGGCAATCTTAATCTTGGAGGTTCAGGAAAAACCCCAATGGTGGAATATTTGATTGAATGCTTTCAGGATAAATTTGAGATTGCGACACTAAGCAGGGGATATGGGCGCAAAACCCGGGGTTTTTTACTGGCTGATCAGGATATGGGACCGAACGAGTTGGGAGATGAGCCTTTTCAGATTTTCACCAAGTATGGTAAAAATGTGACAGTCTCGGTAGGTGAAAAAAGAGTGCCGGCAATTCTGGAAATTTTAAGATTAAGGCCTAAGACAAATTTACTTCTTTTGGATGATGCCTTTCAGCACAGATATGTCAAGGGCGATTTTTATGTGCTCTTGACCACTTATCAGAAACCCTTCTATAGGGACAATGTTCTCCCTCTTGGAACATTAAGGGAGCATCCTTCCGGTGCAAAAAGAGCTGATATCGTCATCGTGACCAAATGTCCTTTGGATGTTTCCCATGAAGAAAAAGAATCCATGAAAACACAAATTCAGCGGTTTACAAAAGCAGAAGTTGTTTTTGCAGGGATACAATATGGGCAACCTATTGCTGTCAACCCTAAATTTCCTGAGGTAAGAAAAGATGTTGTTTTGGTGTCTGGAATTGCCAATGACAGGCTTTTTGCTGAAGAGGTGCAAAAACACTTCAATATGCTGCATCGATTATCTTTTCCTGATCACTACCGTTATAAACTTTCAGATATTAAAAAGATGAGAGAATTGCTCCTTGAATCCAGTTCGGCTATGATCTTAACCACGGAAAAGGATGCTGTTAAACTTAAAAGTGAAGCTTTCAGTAAATATTTGGAAGATTTTCCGATTTTTGTCTTACCGATTAAGGTAAAATTGGAACAGGATAAGAGCCAATATCTTGATGCTCGGATCAATAAAATAATCAAGGATAAAGCCTATATCAGTGAGAGTTAACTTATTTCTTTTCTTTTTTTTCTTACTGTTTTTGGTAGGTGGGTTTGCCCATGCCCAAAGACCTGTTAGACCTCCTCAGGGACAGATGCCTCCTGTTGGAGGTCAGCGTCAGGAGGTAGCTGGTGATCGGGAAGATCAAGAAGAGGCTGGAGGGAGAAGAAAACTCATTGATGATTCAACCAAGATGGTTTTCGGTCCCAAAACTACCCTTTATTTTTTCGAAAAGGATATCAAAAGGAACAGGGATAAAAAACATGAAATAGATACCCTGTTAAATAATTTCCATAGTTATGAGCCTGTAGCAAAGAGAAGCTGGATGTATCAGGATCTTGGAAATTTAGGGAGTGCAGCCAGGCCTCTAATGTATGAGGTTCCTAGAATGATTGGGACAAGTTCTGGTTTCCATGCTTACGACTTATATTTCAATGCTGCGGATAGCATGAAGTATTATGATACCAAGTCTCCCTATACTCAAATGAACGCTTTTTGGGGTGGGGGGAATAGGAATATGCTTGATCTGGCATTTGCGAGGAATGTCAATCCCCGATGGAATTTAGGATTTAACCTGAATACCATCAGGGCCAGAAAAACACTGAATCCTAATGCCAGGGATGATAATATGGCTGATCAGAACTCCTATTCATTTCATACCAATTATAGGTCTGAAAACGGCAAATATTTCCTTTTGGCAAATTTTTCAAGAATGCGCCATTTGGTCAGGGAACAGGGAGGAATAGTCCCACCTGATATTGATGAAAATTCCATCCTTTTTGCTTATGAAGATGCCAAGGTTTGGCTTAGAAATTCAAGAGCCACTGATTTAAGGCAAGAGTATCACCTTTATCATGAATACGAGTTGGTAAAAGGCTGGCAGGTTTATCACGTGTTTGATAAGAAAAAGCAATCCGTTTCTTTCTTCTCCAATTTAAACTCTTCTGATTCAACCTATTTTAACTTGTTTAACCCTGAAAGATTTCAGGATCAGGATACCACTTCCAACTTCAATCACTTTTCGGAATGGAGAAATGAAGCAGGTTTTAAGGGGGATATTGGACCACTCTATTACAATGCATATGTAAAGTTCAGAACAGGAAGGATGCAAAGTCCTTATTTTGAATCAGCCAATAATTTCAATGAGTTGTACCTTGGAGGGGCCTTGAGAGGAGAAATCAATGAGCAGTGGAGTTTTGAGGCAGAGGGAGAGTATTTGATTCCTGGGGCATTCCGATTGCATGGGCTTTTTGTCTCCCCATGGCTGGAAGCATCCTATACAAAAGCCCTCTACAAACCAACTTCCATGCAGATGAGGTACTTTGGAAATCATCATGAATGGGATAATAATTTTTCCAATGTAGGAGTAGATCAGATAAAAGGGGTGATGAAGCTTGATTTTGGCAGCTGGAGTTTCAGACCAAACCTGACAATCAACAGAATAAATAACTTCGTGTATTTTGAAGAAGATCAGCAAGCAGCTCAGTCAGGAGAGGGGGCGTTCATGGTGATTCCAGCAGTCAAGTTTTCGTTTAATATTAAGAAAAAGTTTGTTTGGGAGGCTGATGCCTATTATACCTCTATTTCAGGAGGAGGGGCAGATAAATTCCGAATCCCTGAGGTGATGCTGAATACCAGAATATTCTTTGATAGCCCGATGTTCAATGATAATTTGTTTATTCAGATTGGTCTTGAGGGAAGGTATAGAAGTGATAATTTTGCTTTCAATTATAATCCTGCCATGCAGCAGTTTTATTTGCAAAATGATTTTAATGTTTACGCATATCCTGTAGTTGATTTCTTTTTGAATGCCAGGATAAACAGGACCAGGATATTGTTGAGATTCAATCATATCAATGTGAACAGTATGAATGAACCTGGATATTTTGTCACACCTTATTATACTGGACTCAACCGTATGCTCGATGTGGGGATAAGTTGGCCATTATTTGATTAAAGATGAGCTGGGAAGAAAGTACAAGACAAAAAATGTTGCATTTGCAATTGCCCACTGACCCTAGGTGGGTAAATATTGCAGAAATGAATATAGGTGATATCTTAGTGGATCACGCTTATTGTGAGCAAAAGGCAGCATCTTCATGTATTTCGTTGATTGTTAATTTCTCTGATTTTAAAGAAGTTGTGGCTGCATTGACACCAGTTGTTGCAGAGGAATGGGGGCATTTTGAAAGAGTTATGGAACACTTAAATAAGCGCGGATATCCATTTGGTAAACCGAGAAAAGATGAATATGTGACCAAACTCTTGCAATTCATCAAGAAAGGAGGTAATAGAAAGCAACAATTGACAGAACAACTCTTAATGAACGCATTGATTGAAGCCAGGAGTTGTGAAAGATTTAAATTGCTTTCCAAACATATTCAGGATGAAGAACTGAAGAAATTTTATTTTGAATTAATGGTTTCTGAGGCAGGTCATTATGTGAATTTTATTGAATTGGCTAGGGAGGTTTATGGCAAAGATAAAGTAAATCAAAGATGGCAGGAGTGGCTGGCTTATGAGGCTGAGGTGATGAAAAACCTTGAAGTAAGAGGAGATAGAATGCATTAGTTGAAAATTGAAATTTTGGGGATAGAAAAAAGAAACTATTCCCTTAATTTTTTAATGATTATCGTTAATATTAAGTTGCAGAATTGCTAAGTGAAGGAGTTTCTGTTCTAATTTGAACACTTTATGAATTTGATCGAAAATATTAAGGAGGCACTCAGGTCCGTTAAGGCCAATTTGTTAAGGACTATATTGACAGGAACTATTATCGCTATTGGTATTACTTCCTTAGTGGGTATGTTGACAGCGATTGACGGCATCAAAGCGCAGATTGAAGAAAGTTTTGCAGGCTTGGGCGCTAATAACTTTGATGTAAGGTCAAAAGGTACATCAGGCGCGGTAGCAGTCCAAGATGGAAAGACACAGAAAGTTTTTCCCCAGGTAAAATACAGGGAGGCAGTTGCATTTCAACAGGAGTTTTCCACTATAGGACCCTCAACAGTTTTTTCTACGGTTACAGGTGCGGCTGAAATCAAGAGAGGTTCTGTGAAATCCAATCCAAATGTAAGAATCACGGGGGTGGATGATCTCTATTTCAATATCAAAGGAATAAAAATTGAAAAGGGAAGAAATTTTTCCAATACTGAAATTCAATATGGTAATAATGTGTGTATTGTTGGGGTGGATGTAGTGGAAACTTTATTTGGCAAGGGCGAAGACCCTTTGAATGATTATATTTCATTTTATGGAAGAAGGTATACGATCGTAGGAGTTTTAGAGAAGCAGGGAAGCGTTGGCGGCGGCCCTGGAGCAGATAGGGCTATTTTTATTCCAGTGGAAAATGCCAGTAGATTAGATAGTAGGGGGACTTTTAGGTATACAGTAACAGCAAGTGGATCAGATCCGCTAAGGCTTGATTATGAAATGGGGCAGGCCACAGGGATTATGAGGAAAATCCGTCAAGATAGGGTAGGAGAGGAAGATTCTTTTGAGATTGTAAAAAGCCGTTCTGTAGGTGAAAGCTTGGAAGAAGTCGCTGGTTATTTAAGAATTGGTGGCTTTACAATTGGTTTCATCACCCTATTGGGGGCAGCTATTGGACTGATGAATATCATGATGGTTTCCGTGACTGAAAGAACCAGGGAAATCGGAATTCGAAAGGCTTTGGGCGCGACGCCTTTGAGGATTCGTCAACAATTTTTGATTGAAGCAATTGTCATTTGTATCCTTGGAGGAATTCTAGGGGTTTTATTGGGGATTGGTATCGGTAATATTGTTGCTAATGCTATTGGGCCGGGAGGTTTTCTGGTTCCTTGGCTTTGGATTATAGTGGCTTTTGTAATTTGTATTGTTGTTGGATTGGCCTCAGGCTATTTTCCAGCTTATAAAGCCAGCAGATTGGATCCGATTGAATCATTACGCTACGAATAAGCAATAAATGAAAGGGGCTGTCCGAAAAGGGCAGCCTTTTTTATGCTGCAATTTTTTGATTTTGAAAATCTAAAGTCATGATTGGGGATTTTTGATTAGATTTTTTCCTTGACACGTATAATACTGGTCGACTAAT
>NZ_JBHLWI010000025.1:0-65991 GCF_042432905.1 Fontibacter flavus
TCGCTTCCAAAATAGAATATTCAAGAAGAAACCAGGTATTCAAGCGGAAATTCAGAGCTAAACTGAAATACTCAATGAATTACAAATCTATTTAATCACATTCCTTAACTTAACGGCATTAAATTACAAATCAAAGTCTTTCATGATATTTATCAGTATTTTTAGGTTCGTACTGTCTAATTTTTAACCAATGAACAACAAAAAGATGAGGACGATTTTTATCATCATACTTACCTTACATGCACTTATCCACCTGATAGGCTTCTTGAAGGGTTTTCAGCTGATCAATATTCCTGAATTCACAGTTTCTATCAGTAAATCTGATGGCTTGATCTGGCTAGGGGCCATATTGGTTTTAATGACAGCAGGGATATTTTACTTTTTCGAACATCCCCATTGGTGGCTATTTGGAATAACGGGAGCATTCATTTCCCAAATGCTCATTATTCCTCATTGGGCTGATGCGAAATATGCCAGTTTCCCCAATTTGATAATTTTGATTGTGGCTTTAATTGCTTTCTTTCAATTCAGATTTGAGCAAAAAGCAGAAAAGGAAATAGACGGAATTTTAGAAAATGCAGAAAAGGTAACTCTCCCGCCTAACTCCAGGGAAATACTTGAGAAACTTCCTCTTCCCGTCCAAAAATGGCTCATATTTTCAGGAATTTTGAAAAAGGAAAGTATCGGTTCCGTATACATAGCCCAAAATTACCTCATCAAACTCAAACCTGAACAAAAAGAATGGTTCCCCACAAAAGCCGAACAATACTCAACTATATCACCACCTGCCTTTGTCTGGACTGCTGATATGAAAATGATGCCATTTGTATATGCATTTGGAAGGGATAAATTCATTGATGGGCAAGGGGAAATGTTATTCAAGCTACTTTCCTTATTTCCTGTAGCAAAAGATGGCTACAATCCACAGTTCAACGAAAGTGCTCTTCAACGGTTTTTGGGCGAAATGGTCTGGTATCCTTCTGCAGCCCTCCTCCCCAATATTCATTGGGAAGAAATAGACAACAATACTGCAAAAGCCACCATGACGTTCAAACAGACTTCAGGAACAGGTGTATTTCACTTCCTGGAAGACGGCAAGCTAGACAAATTCATCGCAGACCGATACATGGGAAGCGGACCGAATGCCTCAAAGTTGGAATGGACCGTCAATATCGAAGAACACAGAAACTTTGATGGTATCAACTTACCTTCAAAAGGAAGTGCTACCTGGAAATTGGATACAGGTGACTGGACTTGGGCACAATTTGAAATCAAGGAAGTAAAATTCAATCCAAATCAATAAAGATCATGGATTTCTGTCATGATCCTGACCATTTCACTCCTGATTTCAGCAGTTGGCCTTACAAAATTATTGTTCATAAAGACAAAACGGTAGGTTTTCCCTTTCTTGGTTTCCAACCAGCCACTTTGCAAATGCATGTTCCTCAATGATCCTGTTTTTGCCCAGACAAAAGGTTGCCCCTCGTCCAACTGGTATGCTGTGCGTAAAGTACCTGATACACCCCCGGCGGGCAAAAGCATCTTTAATCTTTCCGTATTTCCTATCTCATTTTCCAGCTTGTTGAGAACCTGTAAAACTGATCTTGGAGTAAACATATTGTACCGGGATAATCCTGACCCATCTTCCCAAATAGGGGTACTTTTCAGGTCTTGAAGCAAATTCTCCAAACTATATTCAATGCTTTTTTTGATCTCCAAAGTATCTGACAATTCACTAGCACACAAAAGCAAAATCTGTTCTGCCAAAAAATTGTCGCTTGGCAACATCATATGCTTATATAGACTATCCGAAGGAATACTGTAAAAGGTCTGTAGCCAATCATGCTTCTTACGCTTGACCAATTGCACTTCTTTTTTTAGGGTATCCTGAAGTAAAATCCTTATAGCTTGGAGATTTGCTGGAAATGGAACATTCTCCTTAAAATCAACAGGGACCTTGAGTGCGGGATAGGTTAAGCCGTCTCCTATTTTTGACCTTCGGATTTGAAAACGATCACTTTGAAAAGTTGAATCTACAGCCAGAAAATCCCTGAGCCCTAAAGGAAATACATTCAACTCACCACTATTGGAGACACTCAATGAAGCCATATTCCCATAAATTGGAAAATGAGCCAGATCAGCGCGCCAATAGCTCGGTTCAAAATCCAAGGGGCTGTCCTCTGCTAAAAATATGCGGTAAGGACTGTTGGATAAAAAATCATAAACCTTTCCATTGTCCAATTTTGGGTGTAAAAAAGACGGATCACCTGTACCCCAAATAATCAGGGAATCCTCTTTAATTTCGTATCTGAAAGCAGGAATTGAATCGCCAAGAACATTCAATGCGGTATATAAGGTAAGCAGTTTGGTATTAGAAGCCGGCACAAAATACCGGTCTTCATGTTGGGCATATACTATCTTTCCACCTTCTTCCTGCAATATAAATCCGACAAAATGCTCCTGCATGATCTGTGATTGCCCAAACATTTTCCTCACTTTTCTTTCGGTTAATCTTTGGGCGGTAGCACTGGAAATTATACTCCCAGCCAAAAGTAATGAGAAAATGAAAACCTGCTTCATTATGGCTGAAGGTGTTTTTTTAGAAAATCAACTGTTGCCTGATTGACCTTGACCAAATTGGCATATTTCATCCAATGGTGCGAATCATCTGGGATCATCAAATACTCAAAAGGCATTTTCTTCTCCTCAAACCTCCTGATCAGATCTGTGGTCTGACTTACCTGAACATTCCGGTCATCATCACCATGAATAAACAAGACTGGAGATTTCCAGGTATCCAGATATGCAAGTGGAGAGGATAAATAGGCTGTCCTTTGTGCTTTTTCAAAATCAGGAGCTTTCTCATAGCCATCCGGCATTTCCAAACGGCTGGACAATTCATGAACCCCATGAATATCTACCCCTACAGCAAATAATTCTGAATCTCTTGCCAAAGCCAAAGCTGTCAGGTATCCTCCATAGGAACCTCCATAAATCCCAATTCTCTTAGGATCCACCTGAGGTAAAGCGGCCAAGTATTCACCGGCTGCCTTAACATCTAAATATTCTTCTGCTCCCTGCCAATAGGTTCGGGCAGGCTTGTGAAACTCATATCCGTAACCAATTCCCAGCCTAAAGTTCACCGATAGCACTACAAAACCCTGTTCTGCAAGGTATTGGTTGATGGCATAGGTATTGGAATAATAGTCCCCATAATGCCATCCCAAAAGCATTTGCCTTTGGGGGCCTCCATGAACAAACAAAACCGCTGGTTTCTTATCAGGTCCTCCTTCCTTTTCAAATACCTGCGCATGGATATTCAGACCATCTGGGGATTTGAAAATTACTTGTTTGGGAGTGACAAGTTGTATTGGAAAATCTACTGGTAATAGATTTTGGGCAATTACACTTACTTCATTAGTGGCCGTGTTCCTGACTGTAGGAAGCATTGGCCTTTGGGGTGAAGCGGAAAAATACGCGATGAACTTTTGATCTGGAAGTACAACAGGGATAGCCTCTATCCCATCCTGGACATTTGTCCAAATTTCCATAGCAGCAGTTTGAATATCCACTTTGCCTATATGTCTCCTATCTATATCCTCTTTATTGGGACCATGATTGGCTGAAAATACCAAAAACTTTTTATCCTTACTCAAGCTGACATGTTCAACCATAAAGTCCCCTTTGGTCAATTGTCTTGAAGGTCCAGTCTCCGCATGCATGGCATAAAGATGGGGCCATCCATCCTCATATGATAAATACACAAGGTTATTATCCCCTGCCCAGTGCAAATTGGCTCCTCCATGTGTCGTGGAAATGGAGCCTCTTAAGGTTTCGGGAGCTTTCCACCTGCGTTTACCCACTCCAGTTTTTACATCAGCAACCCATATTTCCCATGGACTATGCCTTTGTTCCAAAATAGGCATTGGCTCCGGCTTCCCTCCAGGTCGTCTGACAAACACCACATAGTTTCCATCAGGTGACCACTTTGGACTAGAATCTCTGCTAAATGAAGGAGAAAGGTATTGCACACTTTGGTTGCCAATATGATAAACCCCGATAAGACTATGAGTGCTTCTATTCACTGAAAACAATAATTGCGTACCTTCAGGAGACCAGCTCAGGTTTCCTACCGAACCTTTGATTTCAAACAATTGGCCTGAACTTTTATCCTGAAGGGATACAGTCCAAACTTGCCTGTTTTTGATAAAAGCAACGGTCTGATTGTCCTGTGAAATAATGGGCTCATCACCTTCAGTTAACAATTCTGCCTTCCCTCCACTAAAAGCCACCTTCCAAATTTCCACTTTGGGCATCAACCTTTCCTGAGAGGGGTTTATACCTACATTGTAATCCCAGTTACTGCCATGTTCTCCTCCCCTTACGAATACCAGGGTGTTTCCATCTGAAGTAAATTGAATACCAGTGATTTCTTGCCCATCATCCTTTGAAAATGAAGTGATTTTTCTGGGAATAAATTCAGGGGCTTCTGCCACATAGATATTCCTCAATCCCTTTTCATTCATGGCCCAGGCAATTCTATTGCTGGATGCTGCAGAGGTTAATTCTGTAGGAAAAGGATAAGAAGTAATCTGCTCCATGGTAAAAGATTGGGCAAATAGAAATGCTCCATACAATACCAAGAACAAAGTCAAAAGGGGTTTTTTCATAGGATCAGTCAGTTTACTATGCCAAAATTTAACAAAAAATTCAATTTAACAGTGTACCGTTCTTCCTAAAACCAATAGATTACCCCAACAAATGAGTGTATGACAGTTTCCATATTGAAAAAAATAAACCCTTCAGATGATTGGGATTATCTAAAAAAGAAAAACCTCTGTCCACATTAGCAGACAGAGGTTATACCCAGCTTCATTACCCTTTATGGACGGACGTTGACGCTGATATTCCTGGATGTGGTGTAATTGCTTTCCGTTACAAGGACAAATTGCATTGTCAAGGTTGTTCCTGCCGTTCCTTCAGGAATCTCATATTGAAAACTTTCCACATAGGAATCTTCCTTATTCCAGTTGGTAAAAGTACGTGTACTGATAGGAGTAGGCGTACCACTGACCAACCTGTTCATTCTCAATTCTGTTGCGTTTTCATGCTCAGAATATATGGTCATGGTGAAAGTTACAGTCTGTCCGACTTCCGGATTAGTATTGGAAGCCGTTAAGGTAGCAATAGTTCCTACGGCTCCTACCACATCATATTCTGGCTCCTCATCCTCGAGAATACAAGAGGACATAAATACCATCATCAGGAGCAAACTTGCGATATTCTTTATATTTTTCATAGTTAAAATCATTATATGGTTTTCAAGAAATCACCTATCCCAAAATACCCTGTCCAAATTATTCACATTAGGGACATTGGATGAATTATTGACCACTTCTCTATTCGGATAAATAAATCTTCTTGGAAAAGCGCCTTGAGTGGTATTGGAAGGAGATGGTATCAAAGTCGGAATACCAGAAACCGTATTTGGGGAACCTTGTGGAGTAGACCTTCTCCAATCTGTCCAAGCCTCAGCCTGTAAGAACATATCGATATGTTTCTCTTCCATAATTTTAGCCAATGTCAAAGTTCCTCCTGTTTCGCTGCCGAATTTCGCTATATAGCCAGCATCAAGTGATCCAGTAACCCGTTGAAGAGATGCTGCCACAGCTGCGTTGAATGCATTAGCAGCCCTATCATTTTGACCTAGTCTCAAAGCTGCCTCTGCCTCTATAAACTTCAACTCAGAATAATTGAGTATGGGTGTAGGTGCTTCTCTCCTATTGAGATATGGCCCAGGGATTACAGAACCCTGAGGTCTTGAAGTTGAACCATTTGGGGTCCCTACATATAAACCTGCCGTTGTCGGTGAAACAAAGAAAGGCAGTCTAGGATCATCAATACCTGGGTCAATGCGATCTTTCAACAGGTCGATAAATCTTTGGCTTATTGCCACGTTGTTCTCTCCAAAAGTAGTCTGGAAAAACGGGAACCATGGACCTGCAAACTCAGAACCAAACAGTACATTCGGATGGTCAGCATTGGAAGTAAAGGATCCGGCATCAATAGCAGCCAAAGCCGCCGTAGCTGATCCTTGAGGATCTACCTTACTGAGGTGATTATGGAACCTGGCTTTCATCGCCCTTGCCAATAAAATCCATTTTGGTCTGGAATTTTGAACCCATTGAACCTCAGAGGCCGCTCTATAAATCAGATCATTGGTACTAGGACTTGTAGAACTTTGGGCATTCAGGTCTGCTATTCCTTCATCCAGAAGCTGTTGTACTCTTTGATATAATTGAGCTGCATCATCAAATCTTGGCTGCCTGATATTATCAAGTTGCAAGGCCTCCGAATAAGGAATGTCATTCCAAAGGTCAACGGAATAACCAATGATAATGGCTTCCATGATTTTAGCCGCACCGGCATAATGTGTAGCTCCCAAGTCGGCTGATTTTTCTTTGATATTATTGATATTTAGGAGGCAATTTGCATAAAACCTGTTCCAGGTAGCATCACTCATATCAGCGATAAAGGCATAATTATTGACCTGTTGCTGATCACCCAGTACACCTGTTAGGTACTGCATCAAAATGCTGGTAAACTGTGCCGACTCTCCGTTCAACCCATAGGCAAAGGATGCTGTCACTGCAGGAAAAATCACCTGAATCGATGCATCTGTCGCCTGATTAGGGTTGGTATTGATTTCATCAAAACTCTCACAGGAGATCAACACAAAGAGCATCAGTATAAAAGAAAATATCTTATTTTTCATTGCTTTCATGTTTTAGGTTAGAAGGACATATTCAAGGTAACACCATAACTCCTCATGTTTGGAGTAGTAAAAGCATCCAGACCCACTACACTGTTTGGTCCTGACAAGTTAGTTTCAGGATCAATCCCACCATAGTTGGTGAAAAGAAGAAGATTCCTGCCATAGACACCTAAAGATCCACGTGACATTCCAATTCTATTGGCAACAGAAGATGGTAATTGATAGGTCAAGGAAACGTCACGAAGCCTTATCCAGGAACCGTCTTGAACCCATCTCTCTGTCAGTTCCCTTCCCATTGCCATGGCTGCTCCAGAACCTTGAAAGGCCGCCTGATTGAGCGGCACAGGGATATTGTTCGGTTGACCGTCATTGTCCCCTCCGGGATTTTGGATTACTCCTCTGAACACCACTACTTTGTTCCTGTCTAAAGTATGTTCTGCCACACCGGAACCATTACCCATCCAATATGCAGTTACATTGACCACATCTCCACCTTTTCTGATATCCCAAAGCATAGAGAGATTGAAGTTTTTATAGGTAAAATTATTTCTCCATCCTATCAGGTAATTAGGATTTGGGTTACCTACCATTTTTTGTTGTGGATCCATGATTGGGAAACCTTGAGGATTGATTAGAATGTCCCCGTTGTCATTTCTTAAAAACCCATTGCCATAGAATAAACCAAACTGCTCACCGGGCACTAATCTTCGCTGAATCCTGGCACCATAAAGGTTATCTACGATAGGTTCATCGTTAGGAAGTGAATTGACATAGTTTCTGTTTCGGGTAAAATTGAAAACCATATTCCAGGAAAAATCCCCCCTTTCCACTACAGTTCCTGTCACTACTGCTTCAATACCTTTATTTTGGATTTCTCCTGCATTGATCAATTGGCTTGTAAAACCGGTAGAAGCAGGAACGGGCACGGATACGATCTGATCTCTACTGATAGCATTATAGTAGGTCACATCCAGACCGATTTTATTTTCAAACAACCTAATATCTGTGCCGATCTCGAAGGTATTGGTAAATTCGGCTCGTAGGTTAGAGTTACCTGCAGCTGAACTTAATAGCACGCCTCCAATTCCATCAATAGGGAATCTAACACCACCTGCATACCTGGTACCTGTAGTCGCGATATTGTAGAATGTGTCTGTTGTATAGGCAGGTGGAATATTACCTGCACCGGCATACGAACCTCTTAATTTGGCATAACTAAAGATATTGCTGTCAATTTTCAAGAGATCAGTCAACACCACACTCATACCTGCACTGCCATAAGTAAATGATCTGTTATTGGCGGGTAAAGTAGAAGCCCATTCATTTCTTACAGACAATTCCAGGAAAATCGAATTCAAATACCCCAAACTAGCCCTTCCGAAAACTGCCTGTGTAATCCTTTCAGTATCACTTCTGGTAAAAACAGGATTTTCTTGGGTGTTTGCGATATTGAATAGTCCAGGAATAGCAAAATTGGTACCGCTCATAAACAACCTGGAAGTGTTTGTCGAAAACATGTTATGTCCCACAAGGAAGGTTGAAGTAAAGTTTTCACCAAAGTCCTTCGTGGCAGAGATGATAAAATCCGAGTTGAGAATTCTATCCGTAAAATTATCCTCTATTATTCTTCCTCCTAGTGCACCACTTGCTGCAATGGCATCACCTCCTGCTGAGGAAGGTGCCCATATCTGGGTTCTATCTTCATCAGCAAAATCAAAACCCAAACGGTGTGTGATCGTCAACCATGAAGCTGGTGTGATGTCTGTCTGCAAATAGGTAATAAACCTGTTTACATTATCGTTAAATGGGTTATTATTCACCGTCCAAAGTGGATTGTCAGGACTAAAAGGCCTAGAACCATCTACAGCTCCTCTAAAATTTCTCTGCTGGCCGTTAGGATACACAAAGCCCGCAGAATTATCAAAAGAAGGAGGAGTCCTGTATAAACCCTGAATAGCATCTGAAAAATTATCTCCCCTACCAAACTTGGTACTTTTGCTGTTGATATAATTTACAGAACCACCAATTTTAACTACCTCACTTAACTTTGAATCAGCTGACAGCTTAAAAGATGTTCTATTAAAGGTATTGTTTGGAATAATTCCCTCTTGGTACATATTACCAGCTGAAAGATAGAAGCTTGTTTTTTCATTGGAAGAGGATACGGCTACGTGTGTATCATTGGTGAAGCCGTTCTGAAAGAACAGGCGCTGATTATCATAAACAGGTACTCTCGGACCTGCATTCGGATGATTCATATCCACGATTGTCCCTCTTGGATCTTTGGCAAAAGGCGTACTTTCATCATACCTTAGCGTAGACATGGGAGCACCATAATGGTTAAATGTAGTTCCTCCGTTGTAAATCCCATTATCTCCCTGACTATACCTCAATTGCTGGGGAAAATAATTCATGATTCTATCGGTAGAAGTATTGGTAGAAACATCTACTGAAAATCCTTTTGTCTTTGATCCTTTCTTAGTAGTAATCAAGACAACCCCGGTAGCTCCTTGAATCCCATATAAGGATGTAGCCGCAGGTCCTTTAAGGATAGAAATACTTTCAATATCATTGGGATTGATATCGATAGCCCTATTGGCATTGTCCACACCGCTTGATGTTCCCGTTGAGGAGCGGAAAGCATTGTTTACAGGCACACCATCTACCACAAACAAAGGTTGATTTTGACCTGAGATTGATTGAATTCCCCTGATGACAATACTGGAACCGGCACCGGCCGCACCACCTTGTCTGGTCACTTGAACACCGGCAACTTTGGCATTCAGGGCATCAACCACATTTTGCTCTCTTGAAGCCATGATTTCTGATGAACCCACCTCTTGTTGTGAAAAAGCAAGCTTCTTCTTCTCCTGGGTCAAACCAAAAGCTGTGACCACAAATTCAGATAACTGTTCTGTATCTGAAACCATAGATACATCCACCCTCGAACGGTTGTTGATCGAAACTGTTTGGCTTTTAAAGCCCATGAAAGAGAAGGTTAGGACGTTGGACCCACTGGGAACATTGATGGTATAGTTTCCATCAATATCAGTGACTGTACCGACATTACTGTTCTGAACCAGAACTGTTACTCCAGGCAATGGCTGACCATCTTCCTGAGTTACGACTTTTCCACTTACTGTTATCCCTTGTCCAAAACTCATAGAAGAGACTCCAAACAACAGTAAGAAGAAAAACAAATGCGTAAATTTTTTCTTCATAAAAAACCTTTTAACTGTAAAATGAAACAAACAGAATAAAATACCGGAAAGAAAATCCCAGACCTAAAACGCAAGCTGTATTTGCAGGTTTTTTAAAATAAAAGCAATATTTTAATGTTTTATCAAAAAAACACCACACAGCTTTTTCAAAATTTGATAATGATATTAAAGAATATTTTTAGTTAACACAAAGTTTTTTTGATGAAAGATCAAAAATATGGATAAAAGACTAAGCCCGACATCACCACCATCATTAGGCTATTTCATACACGTAAAAAATCCAGTCATTTCTTTTCCTTAAAAAAATCAATTCAATTTAACAAAAAAGGCTGCCCTTTACATGGGCAACCTTTTAAGATCTATACTGAGCAAAGTGACTCTTCCTTAGTCAATTTTCAGTTCTTCTACAGAAACGATCTCTTTGGAAATCTTAACTTGAATTTCTTTTTTGACCACATCTTCATCCGCTTGGGCATGACCATGCCCGTTTTCGGAAATATGTGGCGCAATAACCAAGGCTACAATTGATGTCAATTTAATCAGGATGTTCATGGATGGACCTGAAGTGTCTTTGAACGGATCACCTACTGTATCACCTGTAACAGAAGCCTTATGGGCATCAGAACCTTTATATTCCATTTTACCATTGATTTCTACACCTTTTTCAAAGGATTTTTTGGCATTATCCCAAGCACCACCGGCATTATTCTGAAAGATACCCATCAATACACCTGATACGGTAATACCTGCCAATAAACCACCCAATACCTCAGGGCCAAAAGCAAAACCTACGATCATCGGAGCCAACAAAGCAATAGCACCAGGTGCGACCATCTCACGGATGGAAGCTTTTGTAGAAATTTCAACGCATTTTTCATATTCAGGCTTCGCCTTATATTCCATAATGCCTGGAATTTCCTTAAACTGCCTTCTCACCTCATTAACCATATCCATGGCAGCCCGTCCTACTGCAGCTATGGCCAACGAAGAGAAAATAAACGGAATCATCGCACCTACAAAGAGGCCGGCAAGTACATCCGCTTTATAAATATCAATGGAATCAATTCCTGCAATACCAACATAAGCTGCAAACAAAGCCAAAGCTGTCAACGCTGCAGAAGCAATGGCAAAACCTTTTCCGGTAGCCGCAGTGGTATTTCCCACAGCATCCAAAATATCTGTTCTCTCCCTAACTTCTTTTGGTAAGCCAGACATTTCTGCAATACCACCTGCATTATCAGCAATAGGACCAAAGGCATCAATTGCCAACTGCATGGCAGTAGTTGCCATCATACCAGCTGCAGCAATGGCCACACCATAAAGACCTGCAGCAAGAAAAGATCCGTAAATACCTGCCGCCAAAACCAAGATAGGTGCAACTGTAGATTCCATCCCTACTGAAAGACCTCCAATGATATTGGTAGCGTGTCCAGTGGATGACTGCTTGATAATGGAGTTCACCGGTCTCTTGCCCATAGAGGTGTAATACTCGGTGATCATACTCATCAAAGCACCTACAATCAAACCGATGACTACCGCACCGAAAACTCCCATTTTAGTGAAGGAGATTGAACCGCCTCTGGACAACACAAGGTCACCTTCAGGCAACATATACATAATTAAAGGATATGAAGCAGCTACAGTCAACAAGATGGAAATCCAGTTTCCTTTATTCAAAGCCACCTGTACACTATCTGTATCTTTGGCTATTTTAACAAACAAGGTACCAACAATCGAGAACATCAGACCTAAACCGGCAATCACTAAAGGCAATAGTACTGGAGCAATACCTCCAAAATTATCAGCAGAAACAATCTCTCTACCCAATACCATTGAAGCCAAAATAGTGGCCACATAAGAACCAAAAAGATCAGCACCCATACCTGCCACGTCACCTACATTGTCACCTACGTTATCTGCAATGGTTGCTGGATTTCTCACATCATCCTCAGGAATACCTGCTTCCACTTTACCTACTAAGTCCGCGCCCACATCTGCTGCTTTGGTATAAATACCTCCACCTACACGGGCAAATAAAGCGATAGATTCAGCACCCAAAGAGAACCCGGCTAAAACTTCAAGGGCTGTTTCCATTGCTGCGCCGTTTACATCACCACCTGTGGATACCACAAATAGGTTGTAGAAAACAATGAACAATGAGCCCATCCCTAAGACAGCGAGACCAGCTACACCAAGTCCCATGACGGTACCCCCTGTGAATGATACATCCAAGGCTTTTTTAAGACTGGTTTTGGCAGCTTGGGTAGTTCTGACATTAGCCTTCGTCGCAATGTTCATCCCCAGGTAACCAGCAAACGCGGAAAGGAAAGCTCCGATTACAAATGAGATGGCAATGATAGGGCTTGAATTTTCAACCAAAGTCCCAGACCATCCTAGAATAATTGCGGCAATGACAACAAAATAGAATAGAACTTTCCATTCTGCTTTTAAAAAAGCCATGGCTCCTTTGGCCACATATCCGGCCAGTTCCATCATGTTTTCATCACCTGTTTCCTGCTTGGTCACCCAAGCAGATTTGATAGCCATTACAATAAGGCCGATAATTCCCAACAAGGGCACCAAATAAATAAACATTTGTTCCATAAAACTATTTTTGCGTTTACTGTCGAAATTTCAATCCAACAAATATATTACTATTCATATATCTCGCAATCAAAACCTATAAAAGTCATGTATTTTTAATAACCAAATAAAATTCTGCGTCACAAAGCAGGCTTTAACCATTGTTTTAAATCAAAATTTATTCTTTGTTGTCGATCAAGGCAGATTCAAAAGAACTTGAATATTTTAAACCAAACGATGTTTTTTTGTTATTTTCAGTTTCAAATTCCAGCACCCATGACTTCAGCAACTCTTCTTTTGGCTGTATTATACATCCTGACGCCTGCTCTGATCCTCTATCTTTGCTTCAAATACCCATTGATTAATAAAATTGGTCCAGTCATCATAGCCTATATCTTAGGGCTATTGATAGGCAATGTGGGCATCCTTCCCGCTACAGGTTCTTTCCTCAATGAATTTATGGTAACCAATCCAAAAATAGGCATCAATGAGGTGAATGCTCTTTTGGAGAAGGACTTGATCTCTGAAGAAAACCTGCTCGCTTTTCAGATTTATAAGTTGAGAGATATCGTGATGAGCATCAGTATTCTATTGGCAATCCCACTGATGCTTTTCTCTTCCAATATCAAGCAGTGGAAACAAATGGCCGGGAAAACATTGACCTCATTATTTGTAGGCTTATTCTCTGTGATACTGGTGATTGTGGCTGGCTTTTTTATTTTTCAGAATTCGGGCATCAAAGACCTTTGGAAAGTTTCAAGCTTATTGGTTGGCGTTTATACAGGAGGAACACCAAATCTTGCTTCTTTAAAAATGATGCTGGATGTAGACCCTAACACCTACATATTGACCCATACCTATGATCTTATCATAGGTGTATTTTACTTGTCCTTTTTACTATCCATTGGTCAAACACTATTTCAGAAATTCCTTCCAAAATTCCCATTGCCCAAGGGAAGTTTTGCGCTTGAGGACAAAGAGAAACAAAAGGATTTTTGGGCTTTTATGAACAAGCAAACGATGTTGCCTTTAGGCAAGGCAATTTTACTGGCTTTGGGCATCGTGGTAATAGGCGCGGTCCTATCCCTTTTGGTACCAGATCATCTACTGATGGTGGTAATCATCCTGAGCATCACCACACTGGGAATATTGGCTTCTTTGATTCCTGCCATCAACCGTATTGAAAAATCCTTTGATGCGGGCATGTATTTGATTCTCATCTTTAGCCTTGTAGTAGCCTCCATGGCAGACATCAGAAACTTTGCTGGCCTGACCCCTTCACTTTTGGGCTATATATCACTAGCAGTATTTGGTTCCCTGTTCATCCATATTCTTTTAAGCAAAATCTTTAAAATTGATGCAGACACCACAATGATCACTTCCGTAGCTTTTATCTGTTCCCCTCCATTCGTACCTGTCATTGCCGGCGCATTGCGCAATAGACATATTATGGTGTCCGGTATCACTATTGGGATTATTGGTTATGCCATTGGGAATTACCTGGGTTTTCTGGTAGCCAATGTTTTGAAGCTTTTTTGAATAAGTTTCCTAACGTACCAATTGGTCCATCACCCAATTTGTCCTGGCTGCAGTGTTCCCTGTACTTGGGCAGACATGAGTTCCCAATAAGTCTCCCACTACAGTCTGTATCAATGGCTGCTGAATATGGTAAGGTAATTCCACATGGAAATGTTTGGTTTCCTGTGAATCACTTTCAAGAATGAATTCCCCTTTTCCAAAAGTCTCAAAACGAATAGACCCTTTGCTTCCATAAATGATGACCTCATCAATTTCCGCACCTTTGGCAGTGGTAAAGCACCAATTTCCTGAACCCATGACCCCACTTTCAAATACGAAACTACCCACGACAACATCTTCAGCCTGATACGCTTTTGCCTGATTTCCTGAAAAACCATTAGCTTGGACAATAGGTCCAAAAAAGAAATCCAATAAATCCAATTGGTGTGATGCCAAATCAAAAAAGTAGCCTCCACCAGCAATCTGTGGGTCTATCCTCCAGTTGTTTTCCAAATGTACCACTACATCTGGAGTCAGAACCTGTTTCAAATTGACATGTACCGTTCTGATTTCACCTATAGTACCCTCATCCAATAATTCTTTGATCCTGACAAAATGCGGCAGGGCCCTTCTATAATAAGCTACATAAAGAGGAACTCCCGCCTTTTCACAATGGGCAATCATTTCCTTGCACTCGGCATAAGTCCTTCCCATTGGTTTCTCTACATAAACAGGCTTGCCGGCAGCAGCAGCCAATTTGGTCAACGGTAAATGCATGTGGGGAGGTGTAGCAATATAAACAGCGTTAATTTCAGGATCGTTGACTAGATCCACGGCCTCAGTATACCATTTAGGGACTTGGTGCCGATCGGCATAATCCTTCACCTTCTCTTCGTTTCTGCGCATCACTGCCACCAATAGGCTATGCGGAATCAATTTCATGGCAGGAGCGGATTTTTTCTCGCAAACATTACCAACCCCTAGCACACCCCATTTTACAACATCTTCCTGGATTTTTCTCATACATGAAAAATAAATAAAACTTTCCATATAAAGTGTCTGAACATTTAGATTAAAGCATATGAAGAAAGAATTCTCATGAGATATCCCATGATTTAAAGACCAACCTGAAAAAAGCAAATTGTCTTGGATTGGTGATTTTGCCATGATATCATTAACTTAAGCAACAGGTCTAAGTCCAAAAAATATGCAAAGTCCACAAAAAGTAGCCCCAACCAATTGCCTGATTTTTCTCCCTTTGCTGCACAGGGTCTGGGAAGATCATATTTTGTCTCCAACTGAAATCTCTGAAATGCAAGCCTTGGTCCTCAAACAAACTTGGTTGCAACAGGATGAAAAAGAGTGGCTATTGGCCAAAATAGACCCGAATCACCCTCCTAAAATAAAGGAACTGAAATCCTGGCAGGCAAAAATAAAGGCTCTAAGACCGGAACAAGAAGTTGGACTGTTTGAAATAGGTTTGGCTTTAGTCAGAATCGAAAATCCTCACATAAAGCTTTCGGAACATGTAGCCAAAGACTTCATGGCAACAGAATCAGCAATAGGTATTTTGGGCAAAGAAGCTACATACTTGTACAAAAAAAGACATGAAACTATCAGTTCAGGGGATTTGAGGGAAGATACCTTTGACCACAAGAAAATGTCTGAAATCTTGGATGGTGACCAGAGAAAGCTAATCCAAAAAGTCAAAACAATTATTTCTGATCCACTTTTTCGTTATCAGGAATTTGAAAACCTTAACGAACAAAGAGAGCAGGTGTTGAACTGGTGTACGGATCTTGCCAAACAGGGATTTGGTTCTTGGGCATATCCTCACCATGCCGGAGGAAAAGATGATATGGAAGGTTATTTTACCATTATGGAAACCCTCAGCTTCCATGATTTGAGCATGGTAATCAAGTTTGGTGTTCAATTTGGCCTTTGGGGAATGAGCATATATTTTTTGGGGACGGAGAAACATCACCATAAATACCTCAGGGACATTGGAAGTCTGAAATTACCGGGCTGCTTCGCCATGACAGAGACAGGGCATGGCTCTAATGTGAGGGGGCTCGAGACTACTGCCACCTATAACCATCTTGACCAAACCTTCACGATCCATACTCCCCATCCTGATGCCAGAAAAGAATACATAGGAAATGCTGCTCTACATGGAAAGATGGCTACGGTCTTTGCCAAGCTGATCATTGATGGGGAAGATTATGGCGTCAATGCTTTTGTGGTACCACTAAGGTCTGATAATGGCAAATTATTTCCTGGAATTCGGATTGAGGATTGTGGTAGAAAAATGGGATTAAACGGAGTGGACAATGGTATCATCTACTTTGACCAAGTGAAAATCCCCAAAGAAAACATGTTGGACAGGTTTGCTTCAATCAACGCTGAAGGTGAGTTTGAAAGCCCAATACAATCTGACAACAGGAGATTTTTCACCATGTTGGGCACATTGGTTGGTGGAAGGATCGGTATTCCCCGCTCTGCCCTATCCGCCTGCAAATCCGGATTGACCATCGCAATCCTTCATGGAGAAAAACGGAAACAGTTTGGACCTGAAGGAGGCGAAGAAGTTCCGATTCTGAATTATAGGATGCATCAGAGAAGACTGATGAGACCTTTGGCCACAATCTTTGCCCTGCAGTTTGCTTTACAATATTTGACAAAAAGGTTTTTAGGTAGGACAGAAGACGATGCACAGGAAATAGAAGCTTTAGCCGCAGGATTAAAGGCATACACAACCTGGTTTACCTCAGCAACTTTACAGGAATGTAGGGAAGCTAGTGGAGGTAAAGGCTACCTTTCAGAAAACAGGATTGATGCTCTGAAAAATGACACTGATGTCTATACCACCTTTGAAGGCGATAATGTGGTATTGATGCAGTTGGTGGCCAAAAACAGACTGACAGAATTCCGAAAGGAGTTTGGAGACATGAACTTGTTCACCATTTTAAACTACCTCGCCAATCAAACCAAAACAAATATCACAGAAAAAAACCCAGTCATTACCCGAAGCACTGCCACTGAACACTTGTTGGATTTTGATTTTCACCTCAATGCTTTCCGCTATAGGGAAAGGAGTATCCTGAGCAGTGCAGCCCGAAGGTTAAAAAGACTTATTGAATCAGGAATGGATTCATTTGATGCATTCAATGTTGCCCAACACCACTTAGTAGAAGTAGGGACTGCCTTTATCGAACGTGTCATTTTGCAGGAGTTCCAGCAAAAAATCCGTACCATTACTGATAAGGATTGTCAAAATACACTTACACAACTTTGCCAGCTTTTCGCCCTTCAAACTTTGGAAAAACACAAAGGATGGTATTTAGAAGAAGGCTACATGGAAGGAATCAAAACAAAGGCAATTCGAAAAGAGGTCAACCAATTATGTTGGGAAGTAAGAAAAAATGCGCTAGCCTTAACTGATGCCTTTGAAATCCCGGAAAGTTGTCTGGCTGCACCTATTGCTGTAAGGTGATTGATCAGGAAGTTTTCATCCTTTTTCTAGCAGGATTTCTTTCTTGAGATAGAGGGATAATGTGTCAGAAAACCGCTGTGCTTCCCAGATTTCCAAATCCATTCCGGCCTCGCCGAATATTTTGATCGTAAGCCTATTCTTATCCATCAAACAATGGACGTTTTCAACCCATTGGTTCTTGGTTTTATCTAAACCTACAGCTATCCTAAGTATTCCAGCAAGCCCTTTGACCAATTTTCTTTCTTTTTTATCCAATCTCTTAAAAGCTTTATGCCTTTTTTTGGGACCTGATTTGCGGTGGTACCTGGCAAGCAGGGCCAGAACGACCAATTCCTGGTTATTAAATCCTCTCAACCTACCCTGAAGAATCAAATATCTGGAATGCTTGTGGTAATCCTGAAAATTGACAAAAGTCCCCACATCATAAACCAAACATGCCTGATAGAGCAGTTCTCTAGCAGCCATATCCATTCCATGAAAATCCTTCAATTGGTCGAAGAGTTGCATAGCCAATCGGGACACATGCTTTTTTTCCTCAATTTCCGTTTCATATTTCATGGCCATCAGCAAACTGCTCCTTTCTCTGATGCTCTTTCCCTCCACAACTTCTTCCAATCTTTGACCATGCTTTTCGATGTAATCAATGATCAAGCCTTCTCTTAGAGAGGCATCCGACAAGGTAAGCTCTTTGACTTTTGCCAACTTAAGTAATTCCACCAGCAATAAGCCTCCCAAATGTATAGCGTCTACCCTATTCTCGCTTACACCTTTAACCATGGTTCTTTCTTCTGGAGGTAGAGTCAAAAGTCTTTTCACTACCTTTTCAAGATCTTTCACCCTGATGACTTCTGCATTTACAGAATTCCCTACTTCCCTCCCACTTAAGTGAATTGTTGCTTCCCCAAGAGTCCGAATGGTGCCGGAAGTCCCCACCACCTTACTGAAACCAACTTTTCTGGCACTTTCCAAAATTGAAGCAGCCAATTCTCTCACATGGGCCCTGAGTGCTTCCTGCTGTTCAGGAGGTAGTGGTTCTTGGTTACCAACCCTGTCCAAAAGTCTCAAAACTCCAAGTTTCATGCTGTTCTTGAACAAAACAGCTTCCTTGTTTCCCACAACTGCCTCGGTACTTCCCCCACCGATGTCTAAAACCAGTGTATTCTCATGTTGAAGATCAATAGCCCTCTTGACTGCCAAAAATATCAATCTTGCCTCTTCATTTCCAGAAATCAACTGTGGAGAAAGTCCTACTTCATGGATCAGTTTATCCAAAAACTCACGCCCGTTTTTGGCTTCTCTTGTAGCAGAAGTAGCTGCTGTGATGATGTGGTCCACCCCATATTGATCCGCCAATTGGACGTAACGGGAGATGGTCTCTATGCCTTTATTAAAAGATTGCTTGCTCAGCATTTTATGGGCAAATACGCCGACACCCAATTTTACCATTTCTTTTTCCTGCACCAGCACTTCAAATTGATGCTTAGAAGTAGCTTTGACAATTATCATGTGAATGGAGTTGGTGCCAATATCAATTGCTGCGAGATTCATAGACAAAGGGTTGGTCAAAACTAAAGATAAGCATTAATTGTAACCTTTAGGTACCGATTATAGGATTTTTACCAAACCCACCAAGGTGCTGAAGGTTGTTCCATATATACCCAAAAATCAAAGATACAATGTGCGGCTATGCAAGGCCATAAGGATCCGCTGAGGTATCTGGAAAATCCAAAAAGAATCCCAGCAATCCCTGTATATAAAAATAACTCCAAAGGCGTATTGTAAATGGTCTGTTCCGGCAGGACAAACAAACAAGCTTTATAGCCCGCATGAGCAACAGCCGAAATCAGAATAGCCCATTTAGGATTCCAATAGCCCGCAGCTCCTTGAATATATCCTCGAAAAACAAGTTCTTCAATAAATCCAATGGAGACAGCTACCATAACAAAAGACCCAATACTGAGTGGTATGAAAGGGAATCCATCCTCCCATCGGGAATAAATGGCCACTGCCAACGCTATGAAGACAGATATAAGCAATACCCATATTTTGGATTTTTTAAGCCTCCAAAGCTGGACATCAAAAACTGCCTTTGGATGGAATATTTGAATGATGCCTATCCAAAAGCCTGCCATCAATAAAGATGCAAAGCCAAGCCATTTTATGGGAGCGGCCTCTTGGATCAGTAATGAAAACAAGCACAAAAAAACAGTCAGGTAAATCGAACGGTAAAGCCCTTTTTTTGAATCAAGTTCCATACCCCCTCTTTGAATAATAAGCCCTCAACAAAAGGAACCAAACTATTGTGACCGGAATAATTAACAATAACCATACGGATCCGATACAGGCACCGGAATTGGGTACAATGATAGTATTTGGCAATTCACTTTTTAGCTTGACAATCCCAAGAGAGTCACTAAAAAAATCTTCATGAAGTGACAAGTACCTTAAACCTTTCAACTGAAACATTCCTGAATCTATTGGGGAACTATAATCAGACTCCCCAATAATTAAATATTTTAAATTGTTGAATTTTGATAAAATGCTGTAATCAAACAGGGTATCTGCTACATTAATGTCCAAAAACTCCAGGTCTTTTAACGAGTCCGCAAAAATTGGTAAATTATTCTTAATGTAGGATTCCTGTGACCTTAAAGAAAGTCTTTTTAATTGCTTTAAATTTGAAATATCCGTGGCATTTTCCAATTGTCCTACCACAGTCAAAGCTTTTAAATTTGGATGGGAATATGCTAAAGGGTAATCCATCCATGCATCATCCAAAAACATAATATTCAATTCCTCAAGTTCCTTCAGATCATACCAAGGTGGAAGACTTTCCAAATCTTCAAGATCCCCGATATAAGTAAAGGATTTGAGCTGCAAGTTTTCTTTAAAAAACGATGACTTCAGGAGTGGGTATTGATCTGTTTCATTCCATTCTATCAGGATTAATTTTTTCAATTTTTCCAAATGGGGAAGTGGAAGATCTCCGATTGAATCCGGAATAGAGATCATCAGGCTTTCAAGAATTTTGAATCTTCCAAGACTCATTAAAGTAAGAGAATCCAATGGATTATTAATGGAGAGCATTTTAGGAGAAAAATACTGGGAAATCCAAAGTAAATCCTGATTATTGACAGGGATTGAATCTTCATATCCTGTGAATGAAATGTCAATATGCGGATTGAACTCAGCAATTTTTCGCAAATAAGGCTTAACCGAATCAGGAATTTCAATTTCAAACTCAATTGATTTGAGCGTTTTGCTCTCCTTCAGGGACAACTGATGCAAAAACAAAAGCGAAGGTCCGACAGAATCAATCGTAATGGCTGAAAGTTCCCCGTTGATCAGCAAAGTGTTTTCATCCCCATCAAAAACCAAGGTATCTTTCCAGTCAGGGTCAATTGATAAAGTATAAAATTTGTTGGTTTTATCTAGCTCAAAATAAACCAAATCTCCATTCCTGACTGGCGCAGTAAGAAATTCTGCTGAATCCTCATTGGTAAATTGCTCATGGAAATCCATCACTGAGTAAGGATGGAAAGTAGCCCCATAAAAGGTCAGCAGCCGAAAAGAAAATTGTTCTTCCATTTCGAATGGCTTCTTTTGGCATTGTAATGTCAACCATCCAAAACAAAACAACAAGATTGCTATATAAATGCTTTTGTGGGACATATAAGGTTTTCCGAAACGATAGATTTGATCTATGAAAAGATACAAAATATTCTTCCATATAAATAAATTACTGCACACTTTTTCACAACAATAAAAGCATCTTCTAATGGTCGCAAGTTTTGCCTTTCATAATCATATCAATTGGAAATGATCGCAGCAAAAATTACATTCGGTCATGATTAAATTAATTGAATGTCCTAGAGATGCCATGCAGGGAAGGGAGGAGTTTATTGATACTGCAATCAAAGCTGCTTATATCAACCAATTATTACAAGTAGGTTTTGACACCATAGATTTTGGGAGCTTTGTCAGCCCAAAAGCGATTCCTCAAATGCGGGACACGGCAGAAGTTTTGTCCCTTTTGGATTTGTATAAATCAAAATCCAAACTCTTGGCCATCATAGCCAATGTCAGAGGAGCTGAAGATGCCTTACACTTTGAAGAAATAGATTACTTGGGATTTCCACTTTCCGTCTCGGAAACATTTCAGCAGAGGAACACCAATAAATCAATAGCTGAGGCGCTGGAGACTGTAGAGAATATCCAAAATCTATGTGAAACCCATGGAAAAACCTTGGTCACATACCTGAGCATGGGCTTTGGGAATCCTTACGGTGATTCCTATAGTCCGGAATTGGTGGCTGAATTTGTAGAAAACCTGGATGAAATGGGGATCAAAATCATCTCATTTGCCGATACGATCGGCACAGCGACACCTGATCTGATCAAGTCATTATATGAAGTGAATGCCCAATCTTTTACGCAAATAGAGTTTGGACTTCACCTTCACTCCAACCCTGCAGTGCTTTCCCCTAAAATCGAAGCCGCTTTGAAGGCAGGTTGTAGAAGGTTTGATGGTGCGATCCTTGGATTTGGCGGCTGTCCAATGGCCAAAGATGAATTGGTCGGCAATGTAGCCACGGAATCCTTGGTCAGTATCTTGGAAAAAAACGGTTATGAAACCGGTATTGATAAAACAGAGTTTTCCGAAGCAAGGAAACTTGCTCAGGTTGTATTTCACTGATTAAACTAAGATACTACCGCTAATAGGATTGTCGTTCCCGAGGAAATGGAAAAGGATATCTTTGGCTTGCTGTATTAGATTATGACCAATATTTCAAAAACTGCCAATCTGACCCGTATTCATCGGAGAATTCATAAATGGTTGAGTATTCCATTTGTGTTTTTTCTGTTGTTGATCGGTATTACAGCAATTCTGCTTGCCTGGAAAAAGGAATTCGGCCTGATTCCCAAAACCCAAACCACCCAAGTGGAAAATCCCCAAATCTGGATGAATGTGGACGACATGCTCAGCATCAGCAAATCTTATATGAGGGACAGCGTCGGCAAAAGTGAAGAAATTGACAGGATAGACATAAGACCAGATAAAGGTATCGTCAAAATTCTTTTTAAATACCATTTCACGGAAATTCAACTGGATGGGTATTCAGGTGAAATATTATCGGTAAGTCGCAGGAATTCAGACATGATTGAAAAAATCCATGATGGCAGTATTTTGGATTTTCTATTCCAAACAGGAGCAGAAGGAAGCAAGTTAGTTTATAGTACCATCACTTCCTTGGCTTTGATCATTCTTGGGATATCCGGTTTTTATTTGTGGTATTATCCACGAAAAATCAAGAATTTCAAGAAAAAATCCTCCAATTAACCTCTCCCTTAAGCAGAGCTTTTTTCAACTTTTTGTTTTTGTACCTACCTTTAGCTCAATATGGAACAGGATGTCTTTGATTTTTGGAAATTCTTAGCGGGGATCGGTATTTTCCTTTGGGGGATGCACCAGTTAGAATTGGCTATCAAAGAACTGGGGGGAAAGACATTCCGGAACATGCTTCAGAATTCCACGAATACCGCCTGGAAAGGAATTCTAATAGGAACCTTTATTACGGCAATTTTACAAAGTAGTTCCTTGGTAACGTTGATGGTACTCGCATTTTTAGGAGCAGGAGTCTTGAATTTAAGAAATGCCATTGGTGTCATTTTGGGAGCAAATCTGGGAACTACAGTCACTGCCTGGATAGTTGCTGCTTTGGGTTTCAAGCTAAGTGTTGCAGATTTCGCCATGCCTTTTCTGGGTTTAGGCAGTTTGCTTTATCTTTTTGCAGGCGGAAGAGTCACCCTAAAAAATATTGGTGTTTTCAGTGTCGGATTTGGATTACTTTTTCTGGGATTGGATTTTATGAAAACATCCATTGAGGCCGTAGCTGATCAGGTGGATTTAAGCGAATTCCATCATTATGGTCTTTGGATTTATTTGCTCATTGGCATCATCGTGACCGCCCTTATCCAATCCTCTTCTGCCATGGTGGTAATCATTCTTAGTGCCATGAGTGCAGGGGTTATTGAGCTTCTTGAAGGTGCAGTATTAATTATTGGCGCAAATATAGGTACCACCATTACAGTCGGAATAGGTTCTCTGGGAGGGGCTGCGGACAAAAAAAGATTGGCATTAGCCCATTTTTTATTCAATTGCATCACAGGACTGCTGGTATTTATTTTCATACGTCCATTGGTGACTTATACTATGCTTATTTTTTCTATCAAAGACCCTTTGATGGAATTGGTTTTATTGAATACCATTCTCAATATGATTGGGATATTGATTTTTTATCCATTTATCGGAGGTTTTGAAAAATGGCTCAGAAAGCGATTTATGGCTGATGAACCAAAAGGAGTATCGGAGTTTATCAAAAACGTCAGCACTAAAGTACCTAATGCCGCCCTTGCCGCTTTAGAAAAAGAAATTCAATTGGCGTTTGAAAAAACATTGGCGTTTATGGCCAATATATGGGATGGTGGAAATTCAGACAATAATATATCTATTTGGAGAAGAATTCTACTTCAGCCTAAAAACCTTCTTCAGCAATATAAGGAGCTAAAAGTTCTGGAGGATGAATTGACCCAATACCATCTTGCCCTTCAAGAAGAAAACTTAAGTCCAGAAGAAGCCCAAAGATTGACCTCATATATGCTGGCATTAAGGACCATGGTCTATGCTTCTAAAGATTTCAAGGATGTCATGCACAATATTCAGGACATGAAAGATGAAGATGATCCGATTGCGTTGGAATATTTCGAAAAAATGAAGACTTATACTTTTGATTTTTTCAACAAACTGAATGCCTTTATCCAGCAAAAAGAATTTGATGCGGTCCCACCAGATTGGATTGGAGAAAACAGTCGTCAATATAAATCCTGGATTTCGGAATTATACAATAGGATTAAAACAACGCAACCAGAATTCCCAGTATCCACACTTACTAACGTCATCAAACAGGTAATCTCTGGGTTGGACAACCTTGGTAGCTCAACCATACATTGGAAACTTCAGAAGAAGGAAGTGATTGATGTTCTTCCATAAAAAACGGGATCCCTAAGAATCCCGTATTAATTAGGCTTAAAAGCCTCATATGCTGGGGAGCAATATCAATCAACCTTTACACTTAACACAGGTATATCAGATTTATAAAGCACGGTATCGGTGGTTCCGATTTGGTAAGTGGATTTTCCTTTTCTGTTGTTGGAAGCCATACCAATAAAACCAATTTTATTGCTTTCCGCAAATTCTACGATGCCATTTTCACTTTCTTGGTGGTTGAAAATATGTTTATGGATTACTATATCTTCCAATCCCTTCGCATATTTCTCCATCAACTTCATGGCTTCGCCGGAATCAACAAAAGCATGGGGAGTGTTGACAAACAGGAAATGAACAGAGGTATGGAAAGCCTTGATCAATGGCTTCATTTTCATGAAAGCTGGCCTGGAATCTTCATTGAACATGGACGCAAATGCCATTTTTCTAAGATCATTGCCATTCATTACTTTCTTAACTGCCAAAACAGGGCAATCTGCATTTCTTAAGACTTTTTGAAGATTGGAACCGACAAACTTTTCATTGGTATGCTCTTTTCCATAAGCTCCGATAATAATCATATCAGCCTTCTGTTTGTTGGCAAGCTCAATGATCATTTCATGGGGTACCCCTACTGTCACTACTGTCTCCACAGGTACGCCACCAAGTTTATGTTCCATCACAAAAGCCTTTATCCAATCTTTTGCTTCAGCCTCCATATCAAGAATTTCAGGATGGTTTTTTCTTCTATCAGCACTCAGATTTTTCCAATCCAAAGGAGTGCTCACCACGTTGACGCAAGTAATACTACTATCCACCTTCTCAGCAATTTTAAGGGCCGTCAAAAATGCATTTTCAGAATAGGAGGAGAAATCGACGGGAACAATTATTCTTTTCATGGCTTTGCGGTTTTGGTTTTGACATGCTTAAAATTCCAAAATTATCGACTAAAAAACCCTGACTAAAATCATTAAAATCCCTGATTATTAACACATAGATCTCTTAATGTGGAAGTTAAATTTGGTTAATAGAAAAACAAACAACCAACAACTATGACGTTAAAAGGAAAACATGCCATCATCACAGGCGGGGCTGGAGGGATCGGGAAATCCACCGCTGCTTTGTATCTCAAGGAAGGTATCGAGGGACTATTACTGGTGGATCTTAGTGAAGAAAACCTCAAATCAGCTAAGAAGGAACTGAATGATGATCGGGTATATACTTATGCAGCAGATGTCAGCAATCCAGCTCAGGTAAAAGCCTATACAGACAAGGCCGTAGACCTTTTTGGAAAACTGGACATCGTATTCTTAAATGCCGGCTATGAAGGAGTGGTCAAGCCACTGTCTGATTATCCAGAGGAAGTGTATGATAAGGTTTTGGCAGTAAATGTCAAAGGAGTATGGTTAGGGCTTAAATGTGCCTTTCCCTACATGCAAAATTCCGGTGGCGGGTCCATCATCATCACTTCATCTGTGGCCGGTCTTAGAGGGACACCACAGACAATGGCTTACACTACGAGTAAGCATGCCGTCATCGGCAGCATGAGGGTTGCTGCCCTGGAAGGTGCACCTTTCAATATCCGGGTCAACTCCATCCACCCTTCTCCTGTTGACAACAGGATGATGAGATCATTGGAAGAAGGTTTTGCCCCTGGTGCTGCATCCGAAGCTAAAAAGGGATTTGAGAAAGCCATTCCTCTGGGAAGATATGCAACCAATGAGGATATTGCCAATATGGCCCTCTTTCTAGCATCTGACAACAGTAAATTCATAACTGGCTCAATCAATGTGGTTGACGGTGGTTTTAGTGCTTGATAAATAGGTTTGGTGGCAAAAAAGGGTCAGATATCTTATCCGACCCTTTTTCTATTGTGACTTTTATCACTAACTTGGTATTGGGCTAGACCTACTTTTAAAAAAATTTTGACTATGGACATAGAAGAATTAAAGCACAAATTACCCAACATAACTGATCCGAACTTATTAAAGGCCTTAATAGAACATGGCACTATTATGGAATTTCAACCTGGTAAGGCCATTACTGAACCAGGGCAGTTCATCAAAATGGTACCTATCATATTGGAAGGTTCTGTGAAGATTATTCGTACAGACGAAGATGGGAAGGAGTTATTTTTATACTATTTGGAACCTGGAGAAACCTGTGCCCTATCCTTAACCTGTTGTTCTGCCTCCAAACCAAGCGAAATAAAAGCCATAGCAGAAGAAAAAACCGTATTGCTGGCAATTCCCATCTCTAAACATGAAGAATGGCTGGATTGCTTTAGACAATGGAAAGATTTCGTCTCCATGACCTATCAGTCTAGATTTCAAGAAATGCTGGTAGCATTGGATGCTGTCGCCTTCAAAAGGATGGACGAACGACTGATGCGCTACATAGTGACCAAGATGAAGCAACAAAAAACCAATGAGCTTCAAACTACCCATCAGGAAATCGCCAATGAATTGGGCACTTCCCGTGAAGTGATTTCCAGATTGCTTAAGCAATTGGAAAAGAAAAAATGGATTGAATTGGGAAGAAACGTCATTTATATCAGAGACGACTTTGAGGAGTTGATCAGTGCATAAGAGCTTGCCGAAATTTGTAATTTAGTGAAAGGATAAAGCGGATTTGTAATCCGCCTACTCAACCACTAAAAAAACAAAGAATTATAAATCCTTGATATTGCTCCACGGAATTATAAATCCCGATAAGCGAAAAAAAGCCGGCTGTCAAACAGCCGGCTTTTCATTTTTATTTAGCCTCCTATCATGGCAGGTTTGATATTGTATTTTCTCTTCAGGTCATGAACAAGACCAGTGGAGAAGTCAAAAACCCAAGCGTGAAGTTTTAATTGAACACCTCTGGCGATGGCTTGCTTGTAAATGGAAGATTGCTTGATATTCTCAATCTGCTCCAATACATTCAACTCCACCAACTTGTTGAGCTTTTCTGTCTCATCAGCAATCATTTCCAACTCTTGCTTATGATGTCTAATGACATCCTTGATGTTGGCCAGCCAGTTATCAATCAATCCATTGGTCTGATTATCATAGGCTGCTTTGATGCCTCCGCAACCATAATGGCCGTAGACTATGATATCATTGATCCCTAAGTTTTCAACTGCATATTGCATTACAGAAAGAAAATTCAGATCCGTATGGGATACCACATTGGCGATGTTCCGATGAATAAACAGCTCACCTAATTCAAGACCCAATACTTTTGAAGGAGAAACCCTACTGTCAGAGCAGCCCACCAAAAGGGCTTTAGGTGCTTGACCTTCTTTCAATGAATCGAAATAGTCTCCCTGAAGAGCGCGCATTTCTGTCGCCCAATCTTTGTTGAAATCGAGATATTTATTTAAATCTATCTGACACATGTGATTATTTTTTATTCGTTTGAAGTGCGTAAGGAGTATATTTTTCAAGTAATTCCTCATCGATATTCTTATCAAATGAAGCTACAGCCGAATTGTCATCCAGGAATACATGGTCTGTACCTACAAGATCCAGGATACCCCATTTGTTCAGGACATCACGGACAGGACCTTTGATACCTGTCATACAAACATCTATTCCTGTTTTCCTCCATGACTGAATCCATTCATTAAGCTCATGCGCACCGGTACTGTCAATATTGGTCACACTTTCCATATTAAAGACAATCATCCTTACCTGATCGTTCTTATCTGAGATCCACTTATCCAAATTGTCTTTGATGTATTCCACATTTGCAAAATAAACCGGACCGTCTACCCTGACCATCAACAAATCATTTCTCTGTTCCAAATTCTGGAATCTGCTGACGTTTCTGAAAATATTGGTTCCTGGAACCCTGCCCAACTGTGCCATATGGGGTCTGGAAGCCCTGAAAATGACTACCAATAAGGATAACACCATTCCGGCTATAATCCCGGTCTCAATACCCAATGTTAGCGTGATGATAAATGTGGCAATCAACATCGCAAAATCTGATTTGTCTTTATGCCATAAATGGATAGGCTCTTTGTAATCGATCAATCCGGATACAGCTACCAAGACTACTGCTGCCAAAATCGCACTTGGTAGATTGTAGAATAAACCTGTAAAGAACAATAAGGTAAGAACGATCAATACCGTACTGAAAATGGAAGCCAAACCTGTTTTAGCACCTGCATCATTGTTGACGGCAGTTCTTGAAAAACCACCTGTAACTGGATAACCCTTAAAGAAGGCTGCACCGAAGTTGGCCATTCCCAAACCAATCAATTCTTGGTTAGCATCCAATCTGTAATTTTTATGCTTGGCCTGAATGGTTTTGGCTACTGCAAAACTCTCCGCAAAACCAACCAATGAAATCGTCAAAGCAATTGGGAACAAAGTGCCCCAAACTTCCATATCAAAGGAAGGAGACGACAAGGTAGGAAGTCCACTTGGCACATCTCCAACGATTTTGACACCCTGTGAAGTCAGGTCAAAGCCGGAGACCAATGCGATACCCACAATCACCGCTACCAAAGGCGCCGGAAAACTCTTATGGATTTTCTTACCGTATTTGATGATAATGATACCGATCACTCCGATTCCGAAAGTAATCCAATGTATATCACCGATATTCTGGACAATTGCGACTGCCATTTCCTGAATATGTTCGGAATTTGGAAGGTTGATTCGGAATAAGTGCTTGATCTGACTGAGACCAATGATGATGGCTGCCGCAGATGTAAAGCCGTTAATTACCGGGTGAGATAGGAAATTGACCACAAAACCCAATCGCAATAAACCCATTCCAAATTGGATCAGACCCACCAAAAATGCCAGAGAAAGTGCATAAAGCAAATATTGCTCTGGAGAAGAAGGGTTCAAACTGGCTATACCCGCTGCTGTCAAAAGAGAAACCATCGCAACAGGACCCACGGCCAACTGTCTTGATGTACCAAAAATCGCATAAAGCAGTAAAGGAACCGTCACAGCATACAAGCCATGAATAGGCTCAAGTCCTGCAAGCATCGCATATGCCATACCCTGCGGAATCAACATGATTCCTACAGTAAGACCGGCGGATAGATCACCTTGAAGATCGCTTTTCTTATAATTCGGCAACCAATCTAAGATGGGTAAAAACCCCTTAATGGTATTGGAAATACTTTTCATAGTGTTTTATCTATTGTTATTTTATGTTGTTGAATCGTTAAAGGCTTATAATTCCCATTTCGATAAACAAAAGTCCATACTTTAAGCAAGAGATTTGGTGATGTTTGTTACATGTTGGTGTATGGTTAAGAGAAAATCACAAATAGCGCTAAAATATGAAGGCTATATTAAGCCATCTTTATTTTTTGATCAATTCCTCCAATCGCAAATGGAGATGTCAAATCCTTTGCTGAAATTTCTTTCCTGATTGATTCCCTTACTATGTCAAAATATAAATTACTGTCGGGCTTCTTCTTGCTCCTCACCATTTCTGCCTTTCAAAATACTTGGGCTCAAAATCATTCCTCCAAGAAAGCCTTTGTTCAGTCCATCGCTTTTGGCTCCTGTAATAAGCATGATCTTTCCCAACAACTTTGGAACCCAATCAATACGGACAAGCCGGATGTTTGGATTTGGTTGGGAGATATTGTCTATGGTGACACCCATGACATGGATTTACTACAAGAAAAATATAAACTTCAAAATGAAGTCCCTGAATATCAAAAGCTGAAAGCAAATTCAACAGTGATCGGCATTTGGGATGACCATGATTATGGCATCAATGATGGTGGTAAGTATTACTCAAAGAAAGAAGCTTCCCAACAGCTTTTACTTGATTTTTTGGATGAACCAAAGGAAAGTCCAAGAAGAAACCAAGAAGGTGCTTATTCCTCCCATTCTTTTGGTACAGGAGATAATTCCGTTAAAATCATACTTTTGGACGCAAGATACCACCGGGACACTTTGAAAAAGGAGAATGGGAAATACATCCCCAATATGGAAGGTACGGTTTTAGGCGAAGCACAATGGCAATGGCTGGAAAACGAACTCAAAACCAGTAACGCTCGAATCACCATCATTGCTTCAGGAATCCAGGTTATTCCCACCGAACATCCCTTCGAAAAATGGGAGAACTTCCCTCAGGAAAGAGAAAGGTTGTTGAATCTGATTGCCAGTTCAAAGGCAAAAAACCCTGTTTTGTTAAGTGGTGATAGACATATTGCTGAGATTTCACTTTTGAAGGACTTTAGGTTTCCATACGGACTTTACGAAATCACTTCCTCTGGAATGACCCATACCTGGTCAAATTATCGGGAAGAGTATAATCCTTATAGAGTTGGAAACCTCATCGCTTCTCTTCATTATGGAAATCTCAATTTTGACTGGGAAAACGAAAAAATGACTTTTTACATCAAAGGAGAAAATGGGCAGGTCTATTTGGAACAAGTGATTCCTATTCATTGATGATAAAACATCAAATCATAACATCCATCCTATTTAGGGAAATAATGTACCCCTTAAGCAGCAATCCCATTAGGGATTGCCTATTTATAATTTCAATACAGCCTGTATTTCTCCCGCATCACCTTAAACGTATCCAAATCCTTCTGCCAACTTGCCCTGATTTCCGCCTCTGATTTTCCTGCCAGGATATCTTTCCTCAATTGGTCAGTTCCTGCCAACTTATCAAAAAAGGTGTTGAAGAATTTTTCTTTCTTACCTGAAATCTCATAAGCCCCAAGCAGATACTTCAAGGTAAACTGATGGTCCAAAGGCTCATTCCGCAAATCCTCTCCATAACATAATCTATCCTGTTGTGGTGGATTTTTGGACATCCCTACAATGCTGACCGGGGTAAAGGTAAAATCTCCAAATTTAGGGTCTGGATAACCATAGACTTGAAAAGGATAATATGTTCCCCTACCCAATGACAAATCTGTTCCCTCAAAATAACACAATGACGGATAAAGTCTGATCGCTGTATCATTGGGCAAATTTGGTGATGGTTTTACAGGAAGACTATAAGATTTGGAATGGTTCCAATTTTTGACTTTCACTACCTGGATTTCCGGTTGGGATTTACCTGCCAACCAACCCTCTCCTATGATCATTTGGGCCAACTCCCCTACTGTTAGACCATGGACTACCGGTATGGGGTGCATGCCCACAAAGCTTTCAAATCCTTTTTTCAACACGGGCCCATCTACATAATTACCATTCGGATTGGGTCGGTCAAAAATCAATAAAGGCATACCGTGTTCAGCACAGCTTTCCATCACATAATGCATGGTGCTGATATAAGTAAAAAACCTCACCCCCACATCCTGTAAATCATAAATCAGGATATCAATATCCGATAGCGCTTCAGCAGAAGGTTTTTTATTGTTGCCATATAAAGAAACGATGGGGAGACCGGTGCTTTTATCAATTTCTGATTTGACCTCTTCGCCGGCATCTGCATCACCCCGGAAACCATGTTCGGGCACAAAAACTTTCATTACATTGACACCCTCCATCATCAGGTAATCTACTAGGTGGATATTGTTTTTGCTAGTCAAAATTGATGTCTGATTCACCACTAACCCTACCCTTTTTCCTTCCAATAGAGGCAGGTAAATTTCAGGTTGATCTGCAGCGGGTAAAATCTCCCCTTGGATCAAGACTGATTCTTTTGGCGTTTCTGGCTTCTTATTTTTGCAAAAAGCAAAAGAACTGAGTAAAAAACTGAAGAGAATCATCAATTTGAATGGCTTCATGTTTATTTTGCGCTAGATTTTGACCAAATTAATAAATTCCTTGAACCTTTCTTATTTCATTGCCAAAAGAATCAGCTTTAAAAGAACAGGAGGCTTTACCGGGACCATCCATAGGATAGCTGTGGCTTCTGTGGCCATAGGCATTGCTATTTCCCTGATTTCTTTCATGATATTGGGAGGGTTTCAAAATGAAATTTCCAACAAGGTATTTTCTTTCACCGGACATTTTCAGGTCATGCGCTTCATGTCCGGAAATGCCTTTGAAGAATCCCCAACTTCTAAAAAGTCTGACTTTTTTAGAACATACCAGCAGGAATCCAATATCAGGCATGTACAGTCTTTTGCGCATAAGCCTGGATTGCTCAAAGGAGACAATGAAGTAGAAGGCGTCCTGATGAAAGGTGTTGGGCCCGAATTCGATTCTCTTGCTTTTAAGCCTTCCATTAAAAAAGGTAGATTTATCCAATTCTTGGACTCCTCTGCCAGTAACGAGGTGGTGATGAGTACCAAAATCGCTAACAAATTGCTGCTCGATGTGGGAGACCGTGTCACCATGTATTATGTGCAGGAACCTCCCAGATTTAGAAGATTGGAAATAGTGGGTCTGTACGAAACATTCCTGGAAAACTTTGACGACAAAATCATTATTGGCGATATTCAGACCATTAGAAACCTCAATGGTTGGTCTGAAGATCAGGTGGGCGGATTTGAAATTTTTGTAAATGACCCGACAAAGTTGGAGGAATTTGAAGAACCGCTTAACGACATATTGGACTATGATCTTAAATTGGTCAAAGTTACCGACAAATACTTGGAGATTTTTGACTGGCTTCAATTGCTCAACAATAACGTGTACATTTTCTTGGGATTGATTCTTTTTGTCGCAGCCTTCAATATGGTTTCCATTCTCTTTATTTTGATCATGGAAAGGACCCAAATGATCGGAATCTTAAAATCACTTGGTGCCAAAAATAGGCTGATTAGGAGGGTGTTTGTCTGGAATGGTATAAGAATTATAGGAAGAGGCCTTCTTATCGGAAACGGCATCGCCGTGACTTTTGGCTGGCTACAGGACAAGTTCAAGTTGATTCCCCTTGACCCTGAAAATTATTACATGAGCTTTGTCCCTATTTTTTGGAACTGGCCCGTATTTATTATCATGAACTTTGTGGTGTTATTGGTAACCACTTTGGTGCTCTTTTTACCGGCCATGGTCATCAGCAACATCCAACCTATCAAAGCTATACGCTTCGATTAGGCCTATAACGGACAAAAAAACTCTTGATTTTGAGATAAATCACCCCGAATACTGCCTCTCTGAATATATGCGTACTCATCTTGGAAGTTCCTTTGGTTCTATCTGTAAAAATAATAGGCACTTCCTTGATCTTAAAACCAAGTTTCCATGTAGTAAACTTCATCTCAATCTGAAAGGCATATCCAATGAACTGGATACTGTTTAGGTTAATGGCTTCCAACACCCGCCTGGTATAACACTTGAATCCCGCGGTAGCATCTTTGATGGGCATACCTGTGATAAATTGTACATATTTGCTTGCAAAAAAAGACATCAATACCCTTCCCATTGGCCAATTGACCACATTGACTCCGGTGATGTACCGGGAACCGATAGCCATATCATAGCCTTCTTCAGCACAAGCTTTGTATAGGCGGATTAGATCCTGAGGATTATGGGAGAAATCAGCATCCATTTCGAAGATATACTGGTACCCATTCATCAAACCATATCGAAAACCCTCTATATAAGCAGTCCCCAAACCCAACTTTCCTTCTCTTTGAATTAAATGAAGTCGCTCAGGAAAGTCTTTTTTTAAGTTTTTGACTACTTCTGCAGTACCATCAGGAGAATTATCATCTATGATCAGCAGATCAAAATCACCCTCAAGTCCCATGACCTTAAGGATTATCTCCTGGATATTTTCCAGCTCATTATAAGTGGGGATGATGACGAGTTTATCTTGTTGCATAAAAACAGAAAGCCAAAAATATGATTTATCACATGGAATTATAGTCTCTAAAGCAAAAAATCATAAAATTGCTTTATAATTGCCTACAAATTCCATTTGAACATGATGAAAATCGGCGTGATCACCTATGAAAACCGGGGTTCCTATGCTGCTTCCAATGTAGTAGATGAAGATGAATTATTGGAAAACCTACTCCAGGAAATGGGCCTTGACTTTACTTTTGAAGTTTGGTCTGACCTGTCAGTGGATTGGAAACAGTATGATTTACTGCTGATCAAATCACCCTGGGATTATTTCGATCACTATCCCGAGTTTTTAAACTGGTGCCAAAAAATACAGAATTTGGGGATCAGAACCTTAAATGCCATGGAAACCATCATTTGGAATTCGGATAAATGGTACCTGAAGACTATTCAGGAAAAAGGCTTCCCGATTGTCCCCACCCATTTTTTGCACAAGGGAGAAGGAGTCGATTTGGGTCAGGCTTTTGAGGATTTCTCTACAGAGCAGCTGATCCTCAAACCAACAGTAAGTGGTGGTGCCAAAAATACCCTGAAGTTGCATAAAGATGATTGGAAAAATCAGGAAGATAAGATCAGGACACTTCTTTCTGAAGAAGATTTTATGATACAGCCTTTTGTGGAAGAAGTAGCCACAACAGGAGAATATTCCTATATCTTTTTCAATGGTAAATTTTCGCATGCCGTATTGAAAAGTCCTAAAAAAGGAGAGTTCAGGGTACAGCACTTTTTTGGTGGAGAAATCCATGTCATCTCTCCTACTCCCACTCAATTGGATTACTTACAGCAGCTTGTCCATGAATTCGCCAAGGATACCCTTTATGGACGTGTGGACGGTGTCTGGATCGAGGGGGTATTTTACTTGATGGAGCTCGAACTAATCGAACCATATCTGTTTCTGTTTACCGATAAAAAAGCCTTGGCCAATTATCGACAAGCCCTTTCAGATAGGATAAGTACGGCAATTTAGAGCATATTGCTACAATAGCTGAGTTTGCTTCCTGATTTTCAAATAACAGGAATTCTTTGAGTTAAAGTGTTAATAAAGATTAGATTATTTTGCTTTGAGGTATATTCTGACTGATATGCCATTAAGTTCTATAAAATTGATTTTGCATGAAAATAACATGCAAAATCAATCCTACAAATGGAAAATGGACTATTGAATTCAAGCTCCACTTTTATCATTTAGGAAGCCATTCACATCTAACCAGTGTATGAAGGCGTCAAACCAGCGATTACTGGTACGGTTGGGGTTTCCGAGGCCAAAACCATGGCCCCCGTTCTGATAAAGATGAAACTCAACAGGTCTTCCTGCATTGAACCAAGATTCTACCACACCGAATTGCCCCCTGAAAAGGAAATCATCTGTAGCGATAACATTGAACATTGGGGGAGCATTTGCGGGCACTTCAACAGGCCCCATACCTCCATATATCGGACCGATAAATGCTAATTCCATGGACTTAGAATTCAATGTACAGTGCATCGTTAAGCCTGCACCGGCAGAAAAACCAATCATTCCTATTCTTGATAGATCAACACCCCATTCCTGTGCCCTTTCTACAATCATGGCATAGGCTGCCTCCGCATCCTCCAATTGGTTAGTCAAATCCCATCTTGGAGGGCTTGTCGGAGCAGCATTTTGGGAGGAATTGGAAGTATTGGCTGCAGCAGCGAAACTACGGTTCATAGATTCACCAAAGTCTTCAAGTGATTCTGGGGTAGGTTGAAGACGGTATTTAAGAACAAAGGCTGCTATTCCCTGGTCTGCCAATGCTTGGGCCACTTCCCATCCTTCATTGCCCATGGAAAGCCATCTGAAACCTCCTCCAGGCGCTACGATAACGGCTGCACCATTTGCTTTGCCGGGCTCAGGTAGAAATGGGGTTAAAGTAGCAGTAGAGATGTTCCTTGCCATGGGATCTCCCCATTGACGAAACCAAGTTTCAGGGGCGTTTTGTCCAGCGACTCCGCCAGTTCCAAGAAGAATGGCATTCGGTTCAACTGGATTTTCAAGGGGATAGATTGTCCCGTCCTGCGCCTTTACCGATGCAGTGAAGACAAGCAAAAAGACTAAAGATGCTATTTTTTTAAAGTTTGTGAATGTATCAGGCATAGTGAGAGATAGATTAGTAGAAGACCGAAAATAAACATATTTTTTTAAAAATCATTTGAAGATTCTGGGCAATAATAGCTTCAGGATTTTCCAAATCATAACTTGAATTCTATATCTTTCCCCGCCCTAATCTCCATGCTTTAAAAAAATTTATTTTATTTCCTTCGCTTCAACTCAAGCTTCATCATCAGATCTGTCTGTTCATCAGTTCCGAGCATAAAGAGGTGTTTGTCGAAGGTCCTGAAACCTTGCTTTTCATAAAAGCGGATTGCTTTATGGTTTTCCTCCCAGACTCCCAACCAAATAAAATCCGCATGATGCTGTTTGGCTATTGCTACCGCTTTTTCAATTAGCATTCGTCCGACTTTTTTACCCTGAAATTCCTTTAAAACATAAATCCGTTCTATTTCCACAGCATTTTCATCTTTCAACTCGGACTGTGATTCTTTAAAGTTTAATTTGAGGTACCCGATAACCTCATTACCCATGAAGGTAAAATAAAACTCAGCATTTGGATCATTAAGTTCTGCAATCAATTTGGATGTGGAAAAACCTTCATCCAAGTACTTCTGCATATTTTCTTCGGAATTGGGTGCCGCAAAGGTTTCATAAAAAGTCTTCTTACCTATTTGCTGCAACTGTTCTACCTCTTGAATTGATACTTTGGAAATTTCAATAGCATTCATAAGGCCTAAAATAGGGATAATTTGGCCCTTTTATCAAGTCCACTGACTATCAAAATTGAAAATACTTTTGGCAACACTAAATGTTGAATAGAAAGTTTCTATGAAGGTTATTTCTAGCACACATTATAAAAATTTAATGACCTACCGACAAGCATCAATATGCAATTTCGCATATTGGCTCCCTCTAGCTTCTGCTTGTTGAAGATCCAGGCAACCTGTGGGGTCCTGACTCATCAATTTGGCCATACCTCTATGTGCCAAAGCCTCCACATGCTCAGGTTTTGCTTTCAAAATTGCTTCAAAATCCTCTAATGCCCATGAAATATAACCTATACGCATCAGCACCAATCCCCTATTGTACTTGGCTACTAAATTGTCAGGATCGTATCTGAGGCACATATTGAAAGAACCTGCAGCTCCCAAGAGATCCCCGATCTGGGATCTGGCCATACCTTGGTAAAAATATACGCTTTTATCTTTCGGCTTCAGGTCTTTTGCCAATTGGAAAAATTCATCCGCACTCTCATATCTCCTGTTGAGTAACAATGTTCTTCCCAATAAAAATAAAATATCAAAGTCTTCTGGGGCATATTTGGCTGCCACCAATAAATGGTTCTCAGCATTTCGGTAATCTTCCATTTTCCAATAGAGCTTCCCTATTCCTGCATGTGCCTGGGCATATTGTGGTTCTAATCTTAAAATCGATTTATAATCTTCAAGAGCACTTTCAAAATCCTCCAATTCCTCATAGGACCTTGCCCTTAAATGTAAGGACTTGATATCAGTAACATTGAGAAAAAGAGCTTCGCTGAATTCATTTACAGCTTCTTCGTATGCCCCCATTCTAAACAAGCGCTCTCCTTCAGAAAAACTTCCAAAGCAGGAAGAAAATAAGACCACCAAACAAAAAGGAAAAAGATATCGCATATCAAACTATAACAACCTACTTCAAAACTAAGAAATTAACTGTTAACTTCCCAAACATCTTACTTAAAATTGATGAAAAATAACTTTCATTGGCTGCCTGAAAAGGATAAAAAAGACCTTTAAGGTTTTGAAATCCCCAAAGGCCTTTTCTAAAGAGCTTTTATTTTAACGATTCTAAACTCTTACATCTAGCTTCTAATCTCTCCATTCATTCCGAAATCTGCCTTATCACCTCCCCCTTCTACAACACTCCTTTTGTACTTGGAAGCTGATTCAGGGCATTTTGGTCTCTTGCCACGGCCATTTTGATCGCACGGGCAAGACCCTTAAAGATGGCTTCAATCTTATGGTGTTCATTGCTGCCTTCTGCTTTGATGTTCAGGTTACACTTCGCTGTATCGCTGAATGATTTGAAGAAATGGAAAAACATTTCAGTGGGCATATCTCCAATTTTTTCCCTTTTGAACTCAGCATCCCATACCATCCAAGGCCTTCCACCAAAGTCTATGGCAACTTGTGCCAGCACGTCATCCATGGGCAAAAGAAAACCATAGCGATATATCCCCTTTTTATCTCCAAGAGCCTTCAGATAGGCTTCTCCCAATGCCAAAGCAGTGTCCTCTATGGTATGATGCTCATCTATATGAAGGTCGCCTTTCACCTCGATGGTTAAGTCAGCACCTCCATGTTTGCCCAATTGCTCCAGCATATGGTCAAAGAATGGAAGCCCAGTATAAATTTCACATTTCCCTGTTCCATCCAAATTTACCTTGACATGGATATCTGTTTCAGAGGTTTTTCTGTAAATCTCACCCACTCTTTCAGGCAACCTCAAAAACCGGTAAATTTCATCCCAATCCTTAGTACAGAAAGTAGCCCCTTCTGTTTCCTCTCCTATGAAGATTGATTTACAACCTAGATTCTGCGCCAACAACACATCTGTCTTTCTGTCCCCGATCACATAAGAATTCTCCAAATCATAGTCGCCATTCAAATATTCGGTCAGAAGGCCAATGCCCGGTTTCCGGGTAGGTAGGTTTTCATGTTCAAATGACCTGTCAATGTGCACTGCGGCAAATTTCACATTCTCATTTTCCAAAGTCAGCATCATTTTGTTATGAGGGGGCCAAAAGTCCTCTTCTGGCAGAGAAGACGTCCCCAAACCATCCTGATTGGTCACCATAACCAATTCAAAATCAGTTTCTTCCGCTATCTTCCTTAAATTGGAAATTGCTTTGGGGATAAATTCCAAATCTTCAAGGCTATCAATCTGAAAGTCCGTCTGAGGTTCAACAATAATTGTCCCATCACGGTCAATAAAAAGTGCTTTTTTCATCGTTTATAGGTTCTGTATAATAGGTTCGTATCTGTTCAATGCTTCAATAAGCTGAATATTCTCTTCTCTGGTACCAACTGAAATCCTCAGACAATCTTCACAAAGCACAACTTTGGATCGGTCTCTAACGATGATCATATCATGAATCAGGTACTCATAGATCTTTCTCGCTTGGTCCATTTTCACCAATAGGAAATTGGCATGTGATGGGAAAACATGGAGGACAAAATGCAGTTTATCCAGTTCATCCTCTAAGAAAATTCTCTCGGACAAAACGTTTTTGACCAAATCATCAATTCTGTCAGCCTGGTCCAAGGATTCAAGCACTTTCTGTTGTGTGAGACCTGAAATGTTATAAGGTGGTTTGATTAGATTCAGGATTCTAATGATTTCAGTGGATGCAAATGCCATTCCTATTCTCAGGTTAGCCAAACCCCAGGCCTTGGAGAAGGTCTGCATAACAAGCAGGTTAGAATATTTCCCCAGTTCATGTATAAAACTAGGTTCATCACTAAAGTCAATATAAGCCTCATCTACCACTACCAGCCCTTCAAATTTTTGTAGGACTTCCCTGATCGCATTTCTGTCCATTTTGTTGCCGCTAGGATTATTGGGAGAACAGATAAAGATCACTTTGGTGAATTCATCCACTGCAGCAAGTATTTCTTCAACCTTCAGCTGGAAATCAGCCGTTAGATTCACCCTTTTGATCTCGATATCATTGATAGAAGCTGATACTTCATACATTCCATAAGTTGGAGGTAGGAGAATGATGTTGTCCTTCCCTGGATTGCAGAATGCCCTCATCAATAAATCAATGGCCTCATCACTTCCATTACCCAGGAAAATCTGGCCAATTTCTACCTCCTTTAAGCTGGCCAATTTCTCCTTGATCTCTAATTGATACGGATCAGGATATCGGTTAAATGGCTCATTTGTAAGCGAACCATAGGGGTTTTCATTGGCATCCAAAAATACGCCAACCTTTCCTGAATATTCGTCTCTTGCTGAAGAATAAGGTTTGATTTGGCTGATATGGGGCCTTAAGAGTTTTTCAAGTTGGAAGGCCATTATTTCTTATTTTTGAGATAATTCAATCGAACAGTTACAGCATTTTTGTGGGCATCCAAAAGCTCATTTGCAGCCATCACTTCAATGGTTGGGCCAAGAATTTCCATTCCTGATTCGGTGATTCTCTGATAAGTGATCTTTTTCACAAAACTATCTAAGGAGACACCACTGTAATTCCTGGCGTATCCATAGGTCGGAAGGGTATGGTTGGTACCGGAAGCATAATCGCCTGCAGATTCAGGGGTAAAGTTGCCAATGAAAACAGAGCCTGCGTTGACAATTCTTCTGACAACATCATCTTCATTTTCCACACAGATAATCAAGTGTTCGGGTGCGTAATCGTTGATGAGTTCAATGGCTTTTTCTTCATTGCCCATAACTACAGCAACTGAATTCTCTAAAGCCCTTTCTGCTATATCCTTTCTGGGAAGTTTTCCCAATTGTATCTCTACCTCTTTCATGACCTTTTGGGCTACCTTTTCAGTACTTGCCAGCAAAACCACTTGGGAATCCACACCGTGTTCAGCTTGGGAAAGTAAATCTGCTGCCACAAAAGTGGGAACTGCACTCGCATCTGCATAAACAAGTACTTCTGATGGACCGGCCGGCATATCAATAGCCACCCCCTTTTTAACAGCCAGCTGCTTAGCTGCAGTCACATACTGATTTCCAGGTCCAAAAATCTTATCTACTTTAGGAACAGATTCAGTACCATAGGTCAATGCTGCAATGGCCTGTGCTCCCCCTGCTTTGATTATTTTGTCTATACCGATCAGGTCAGCTGCGTAGAGAATTGCAGGATGTATGTTCCCTTCTTTGTCAGGAGGCGTGCAGAGCACTATCTCCTCACAACCCGCAATATTTGCCGGAATACCTAACATCAAAACAGTGGAAAACAAAGGAGCAGTACCACCGGGAATATACAGACCAACCTTCTGGATTGGAACGGATCTTCTCATACAGGTCACCCCTTCCATCACCTCCATGGTCAGATCAGGCGTTGCCTGCGCTTCATGGAATTTTTCAATATTCTCTTTGGCCACCTGAATTGCAGTTTTAAGCTTTGGATCAACCAATTCCCTGGCAACTCTGATTTCTTCTACAGAAACCAAAAGGTTTTGGATCTGTACATGGTCATACTCCAGTGCAAATTTACGTAAAGCCTTGTCACCCAAGCGCTTGACTTTGCGCATAATCGGTTTGACAATTTTTTCAATATCCTTAGTTTTTTGTACCGGCCTCTTGAGCTTTTTGTTCCATTCGGATTTGGATGGATTGAATATTGTTTTCATATGAAAATCAATGATTTAGTCTTTTTTATTTTTATTTCCAGTTCAACGATCATGTTTTCGGAAATGGCTTTCAATATCAGAGAAATACGACAGGCTGATTTCTATCACATCCACGCTCATTTCTAGGTTCTAGCATCTCGCTTATGGTCTCTCGCTTCTCCCTTCTGACCCCTATATTACCATCTTCTCAATAGGAACCACCAAAATCCCCTCAGCACCAGCAGCCCGAAGCTCTTCGATGTTTTCCCAAAACTGATCCTCGCTCAACACAGAGTGTACCGAAGACCAGCCTTCTTGAGCCAAAGGCAATATGGTCGGGCTTCTCATTCCCGGTATCAAACTGATGATTTTTTCCAGAGATTCGTTTGGTGCGTTGAGCAGAACATATTTATTGCTCTTGCCCTTCTGAACTGCATTCATTCTGAAAAGCAGCTTATCCACGATGGCCAATTTGTCTTCAGTAAGAGATTTGTTGGCAATCAAAACAGCCTCTGATTTGAAGATTTCCTCCACTTCCTTCAGTCCGTTCATCATCAAGGTAGAACCAGAACTTACGATGTCACAGATTCCTTCTGCCAATCCTATACTTGGAGCGATCTCCACTGAGCCCGAAATTTCATGGATATCAGCCTGAATATTATTGTTGGCCAGATAGTCACCCAAAATTTTGGGATAGGAAGTAGCAATGCTCTTTCCTTGAAAATAATGGATATTGGTGTACTCCTGACCTTTTGGAATAGCCAAAGAAAGACGGCACTTAGAAAAACCTAGTTTCTTCAACACGGTCACATCCTTGTCTTTCTCAACCAGTTCATTCTCCCCAACTATACCCAAATCAGCTACACCGTCAGCTACGTAACCTGGAATATCATCGTCTCTTAAGAAAAGAAATTCAATTGGAAAATTAGTAGAAGTAGATTTCAACTTACCTGTGCCATTATAAAATTTGATGCCACATTCTTTGATAAGGCTTAATGAGTCGTCACTTAATCTGCCGCTTTTCTGAACGGCTATACGGATTATAGAATTCATGTATGCAATATACGTTTAGTATCAAAATGTAAATAAGATTTTGGATAATAAGGCTGTATCATATACCAACAGCCACCCCTGGGCGATATGTAAATAATTTCCTCCTTAGGAGGAATGATGGAAATGATGAACAGCACCAACATGGTTATTGGCGGAAAAAAGATGGATATGTAGAAACTGTCTGTTCATTGTAGACACAAATATAAGTTCTAAATCATAACTTCCAAACCACAAAGATGTTTTATCCTGATAAAATTTTCACCAAAAATAGGCTATCCATGAACTGTAGTGACCGTATAATAAATTCAAAAAAACTTTAAATTTTAAATCCTAGAGCCCTTTTGACAGTTTTAATCTTTTTGGAATTTGGATCTTGTAATTTGGATTTTTGAGCTTGGTTAATTGAAGTTTGGTAATTGGTAATTAATAATTTAATACGGGTCCACATCCACCACAAACCTCACTGTTCTAAATTCTTTTTGGGCTTGCAGTTCTTCTAGTATATGCTGGAGTTCATGTTTAAATTGGGCTTGGGCATTACTTGATCGGTCTAATTTGGCAATGGATTCGAAGATGTATTGATTCTTGATTTTGCCGATCAATCCTTTTTCAGGACCTAATAATATCTTCTTCACGGGAATTTCACCCATTAAATTATGGAGATATTTGGCAGCCTTTTCAGCCGTTTTGAAGTCTTTATGCCTCGTGGTGATTTTAATGATTTTCACAAATGGGGGGTAATAAAAACGCTGACGGTCCCCCATCTCCTGAATATAAAATTGCTTATAATCTCCGGAGATAATCTGTTCAAAAATAGCCTGATCAGGTTTCCGTGTCTGAATGATTACCGAACCCTTTTTATCTCTCCTGCCTGCTCTGCCTGCAACTTGGGTTATTTGTTGGAAAGCTCGTTCACCAGCTCTAAAATCAGGGAAATAGAGAATGCGATCAGCATCCATGATTCCTACTACAGTTACTTTATCAAAGTCAAGACCTTTGGTAATCATCTGTGTACCTACCAAAATATCGACATTTCCAGACCCGAAATCTTCCAATAAGCGCTGATAACCATATTTGCTCCGGGTAGTATCCAGGTCCATTCTGGCAATTCTGGCTTCAGGAAACAATAAGGCAAGACTTTCTTCTATGCGCTCCGTTCCCAAGCCAACAGCACTGAGCTTATTACTTCCACAGGCGGGGCAGGTATTGGGGACCTTTTCCTTGAATCCACAATAATGACAGCGCATTTCCTCTCCAAATTGATGGTAAGTTAAACTGACATCACAATGCTCGCATTCGGGAATCCAACCGCAATCTTCGCAGGAAATGTAAGGAGCATAACCCCTTCGGTTTTGAAAGATCAGAACTTGCTCCTGATTGTTTAAGGCTTCCTGAATTTTTTCCCTCAGCATACGGGTAAAATCCAGTTTCAATAGGTTTTTCTTTTTATCCACCAGCATATCCGCAAGATAATAGGCCGGCAATTGGGCTTCCCCAAAACGCTTATCCAGAGCCACATAACCATATTTTTTCATTCGGGCATTATAATAACTCTCAAATGAAGGGGTTGCAGAACCCAATAAGGTTTTGGCCTGGTGCAGCCACGAAAGCATAATGGCAGCATCCCGAGCTTGAAATCTAGGCGCAGGGTCAAATTGTTTGAAGGAAGATTCATGCTCTTCATCCACGATGATCATTCCTAAGCTATCAAAAGGTAGAAATATAGATGACCTTACCCCTACAACAAAAGAAAGTTTTCCGCTCAATACCCCATTCCATACTTCCACCCTTTCATTGTCCGAATATTTGGAATGATAAACCCCCATTTTGCTTCCAAACACCTTCCTTAACCTTCCCACCATATGGGTAGTCAGGGCAATTTCCGGCAACAAGAGTAAAACTTGGGATCCCCCTGCCAAAACTTCTTTGATCAGCGTGATATACAACTCTGTCTTACCACTTCCCGTGATACCGTGAAGCAACACAGTATTCTTTTCCTCAAATTCCTGCTTGATCTGAATCAGTGCCTCATTTTGCTCGGATGAAAGGGATATTTCCTCATCAGAACCTTCCTCTCTTTCAAATCTACTGACGATCAGCTTGTATTCCTCCAAGATCCCATTTTTCACTAAAGTCTTGAGAGACGATGTCGACAACCCTGCATCAGTCAGCACTTTCTTTTCAATACCTTTTTGGTTCAGTTCAGGTTTTTTATAAACTGGAACTTCCTGCAGGTATTTTAATAGGATTTCCTCCTGTTTAGGTTTGACGGAAATTTCATTGAAAAGGGCTTCCAACAACTTTTTGTCAGCGGCATAGGCATTAGCCAATCTGACCCTAGCTTCCACCTTTGGGCTGTATTTTTCTTTGACCTGTTCAAAGACCAATATAGCTTCTTTGATGACCAGGCTTTTGATGATAACATGTATGGACTTAAGACCCAGTACAGACTCACAGTCTTCATAACTCATCTCCTCCTTTTGTCCAAGTGCCTGAAGCAAGATTTCTTCCCTATCATCTAAAGGATAGCTACAAGTATCCGCATCAAAGGTCGGGTTGAGTTGGATTTTGCTTTCACTGCTCAGTTTGAGACCAGAAGGCAATGCTGCATTCATCACTTCACCTATATGACAGCAATAATATTCAGCCATCCAAGCCCAAAAACGTATTTGGATCGGATTTACCGTAGCATAACTGTCCAAAAGATCCATAATGGGCTTGGCTTCATAATTACTGGGCGGCTTTTGATGTACCTTACCGATGATTCCGGTGAGCACTTTCTTTTTCCCAAACTGTACGATAACCCTATATCCTATTCCTATTTCCTCCGATAGGTTACGGGGAACCTTATAAGTAAACATTTTGGGAATAGGTACCGGTAAAATGATATCGGCAAAAAGGTTGGACTTTTCGTCCTTTGCATCATACTGATCTCCAAATAAAGTATCCAAAAGTAATCTAAGGCTAAAGTTGGTAATAGGGCTTATGCAAATGCTGCATCAGTCTCTGATTTTATCTACTCTTATCAAAGCAAATGTAAATTAAGGCAATTCCATTTGAATCTATCACCTTATAGGTCCAAAATGGGATAAATTTTCAGACACTTTGAGTCAATATGCATACATGCATACATTTCCCTTTTTCAAATTGGATTTTCCCTTTACTTTTACCAAAGCTCAATATTTGTCTTCAGCATTCTCAATTCAGATTCTATGAATAAAAGAAGTTTTCTAAAAAATCTTGGACTCGGCATCAGTTCCCTGCCCTTATTTTCATTTGCACCTGATCTATCTACAGAAGCTTCAACCTTACTTCCCCTACCGCTCAAAAAGGGAGACAAGGTAGGTATCATCAGCCCATCAGCTGCCACTGCAGACAGAATTCAGTTTCAATTTGCGCAGGAAACATTGGAAGCTTTGGGATTTGAAGTTCAGCTGGGGAAAAACCTGAAAAACAGACGAGGACACTTAGCAGGTACCGACGAAGAAAGAGCCAATGACCTGAATGAAATGTTTGCAGACCAGGATATCAAAGCTATTATTTGCATCAGAGGAGGTTCGGGTGCATCGAGGATTTTACCCTTGATTGACTATAAAACCGTCAAAAGGAATCCAAAACCCTTGATGGGATATTCAGACATTACGGCACTTCACAATGCCATACATGCCAAAACCGGCCTGATCACCTTCCATGGGCCAAATGGAACCGGAAGCTGGAACAGCTTTAATGTAAAGCAGTTTGAAAACATGTTTTTCAACCAACAATTAGTCACATTTGAAAATGAAGCAGTAAAAGGTGATGACCTGATTATCAAACAAAACAGGATTCAAACCATCAGTTCCGGGAAAGCAAAAGGGAAAATATTAGGCGGAAACCTTACCGTGCTAACAGCACTTTCAGGAACAACATATTTACCTGATTTCAAAAATGCCATCCTTTTCATTGAAGATATCGGGGAAGATCCTTACAAAATCGACAGGATGATGAGCACCCTCAAACTTAATGGGACATTGGACAAAATCAATGGTTTTATCTTTGGGCAATGTTCTGATTGCAGCCCCTCTGGAGGTTATGGAAGTTTGACGCTGGATGATATTTTGGATGATTATATTTTACCTTTGGGCATACCAGCCTACAAGGGTGCTATGATCGGACATGTTCCCAAGCAATTTATCGTTCCGGTCGGTGCAGAGGTAGAAATGGATGCGGACAATGGTACTTTCCGCATGCTTCATCCCATATTTAAAGCATAATTTAACTATGAAAACAATACTGCTAAGCCTCATGCTAATTTTGGGCCTTTCAGCCTGTGCAATTAAAACTACCGGATACTCAGATAAAAACATGAAAAAAACATACACTTACCTTGCCTTGGGAGATTCTTACACCATCGGAGAAGGAGTGGAAGAAGCAGGCCGATATCCTAACCAAACTGTAAATTTATTACAGGGAAAAGGAATCGACATGAATTTGAGCCAGATCATCGCCAAAACTGGCTGGACAACTGATGAATTGGAAAAGGGAATTGAATCAGCAGGAATTGAAGGCAATACTTACGACTTAGTTACTTTACTTATTGGGGTAAACAACCAATATAGAGGAAGAGATGTGGAAAACTATAAATCAGAATTCCGATTGCTGCTTCAGGATGCCATCAATTTTGCAAAAGGAAAAGCAGACCATGTGGTTGTCCTTTCCATTCCTGATTGGGGAGTGACCCCATTTGCTACAGAAAGAAATACAGATCAGGAAAAGGTAGCAAGAGAGATCAATATCTATAATCAGGCTAAAAAAGAAATCGCCCAGGAAATGGGAACCCATCATATAGACATCACCGAGCGGTACAGAGAAATAGGTGCCCTACCGGAAATGGTGGTGGAAGATAAACTGCACCCAAGTGCTCTAGTGTATCAGGAATGGGCAAGCCTCCTCGCCAAAATTATTGAAGAAAAAATGGCTTTTAAATAGGCCATTTTCCGTTTGTTGCTGATTTTTAAAATATTTTTGATTTTCAGCAAACTATGGCAGTAGAATTGTTGTATTACACATAAATAAAACTGCTAAAAAAATGAAAGCTTTGGTTGCTATAGGAATGATGATCTTATTACTTGCTATGATGTCCTGAGATTATTTTCAAATGTGATAGAAGGTGGGAAATATTAAGTGGGGTTTACCGTCAACAGCACAGGAAAACAACTTAAATTTAAACCAAGACTCTCATATTCATTCTACTAAAACAGGATCAAAGGCATAAAATAAAAAAGGGAAGCTTATCGGCCTCCCTTTTTTGTTAACTTTTATGGATTATTTCTGTCCTTTGGGCAGTACATTAGAAATCAAAGATACTTTTTCAATGGGCTCTGAGGCATTAGAATAAATTCTTACCACGGAGTTTTGTTTCCCCATTTTTCCGGCAGAGTTGAAGACAACCTTCAATTCACCTTTAGCACCCGGCGCTACAGGTTCCTTTGGCCAATTTGGAGCAGTACATCCGCAGGTTACGGCAACATTAGAAATTACCAAAGGCGTATCCCCTGTGTTGGTGAAAACGAAAGTATGTTCTACCCTATCACCTTGTGTGATGTCACCAAAATCAATGGATTTTTCATTAAACTGTAAAACAGCTCCTTTTCTTTCTGTTTGAGCCTGTGCAGCAAATATTGCCAAGGCCATCACCGTTAATAAAAACAGCTTTTTCATGGTTATTGTATTTAGTTTTCGTTTTTTACTTATTCCAGGTTGCTAATATAAAACTTTGGATGAAAGTTTACCATAAACAACTCTTTCTTTGCTCTGGTCACAGCCGTGTACAGCCATCTGATATATTCAACGTTCACCATTTCATCTGTCAGGTAACCCTGATCCACAAATACAGCATCCCACTGTCCACCCTGTGATTTATGGCACGTCAATGCATACGCAAATTTCACCTGCAAGGCTGAAAGATAAGGATCCTTTTTGATCAATTCCATTCTTTCTGCTTTATTGGCCACATCTTGGTAATCCTCGGAAACCTGCCTGTACAATTCTTTGTATTGCTCAGGACTAAGGGATGGATGAGGACTATACAGCGTATCCATGATCACTTTGGCTTCGAAATAAGGTTCATCCGGATAATCCAGCAACCTCAATTCCAACGTCGCAAATCTCAGGCCATACATTTCTTCAAAGGATCTTATTTTCACTACTTCCACAAAATCCCCATTGGCAATAAAATTGACCTTGTCTGATTCTGCCATATAAGTATAGTTGTTTTTGACGATCATCAGCAGGTCCCCGGCACTGATTTCATCATCATAAAAGTGTATGGTTCGTCTAATATATTGATTATACTGAACTGCATTCTTGTTTGACCTGGTAATGATTACTGTATTCTCCAAGCCAAATTTATTGTAAGCATATCTCAATCCATCTTCCAACCTTTCGCCTGTCATTTTGTAAAAATCCTTAAACCCCGAGACTGTAAAACTTATTTCAGGTGTTTTGGAAAAAAGCTGATTGCGAAGAAAAGTGGCATTATACAAGATCCCGGATTCCAGTTGCTGCCGCATCACCTCAGTCAGCTCAATGGCATCGACCTTTAACCTGAAATGTCGGACCAAATAATCTCTTTCCAAAGCAGGGCTTAGGTTACTACCCACAGGTGGCAACTGTGCCGTATCCCCTACCAACATGAGCATGTTCGAGGATTCCTGATATACATAATGAATCAAATCCCTCAGAAGGCTTCGTCCGTTGAGCACTTCATCTGCCAGCATGGATGCCTCATCTACAATAAAGAGGGTGTCTTTATAATAATTCTTCACCAATTCAAATCCTCCCCCAAGATCACCACCCTGGTCTTTTGGCCTATAGATGATTTTATGGATGGTAAAGGCTGATTTCTGACTATAATTGCCCATTACTTTGGCTGCCCTTCCTGTTGGAGCCAAGAGCATAGATTTGATCTTTAACCTCGGAAGGATTTTTACAAGAGCAGAAATGAGGGAGGTTTTACCTGTTCCTGCATATCCTCTCAAAATGAAAGCGCCACCTTCAGCATTTTCCTGAAGGAGAAAGCTGTCCATTTTTTGAAAAAAGTCCTTTTGGCCTTGAGTTGGTTCAAAAGGAAAATTTTTAGCCAATAAAAATGAAGGCTTCAGCCCTCCTTCCTTATCTTTACCATTCATCTGATGACGAAGCTAAGCCTTATATGGGAAATTTGGAAAAAGAATTGGTAGATAAATTCGGCGGCAGACTTAGAACCCGAGTCAATGGTATTCTGATCCGAGACAATCATATCCTGATGATCAAACATAAAATGTCTGAAGACCGGTTCTTCTGGAATGTACCCGGTGGGGGGATGAAATTCGGCTCATCTGTTTCCGAAAACCTCATACGTGAATTTAAAGAAGAAACAGGACTTGAAATACAAATCAATGATTTTGTCTGTGCCCATGAATTTCTGGAGCCACCGCTACATGCCATCGAATTGTTTTTTACAGTAGAGCAAGTTGGAGGGCAACTCAAAATGGGACTTGATCCAGAGTTGGAATTAGGGGAGCAATTAATCACCGAAATTGACTATTTAAACCTCGAAAAACTAAGCTTGATCAAAAATGTTGAGAAACACCCCATCTTTTGGGGAATAAAATCACTAAATGATGTGGGAAAATGGAATGGATATTTTAATTTTGAAAATAATTCTATAAAATAGCACCTTGTAAAAATACCATCAACCTTTATAAAAGATTAAATCATCTCAAAAATGACGTTATCCAAAATTTTATCCGTTGTCTTCTTATTGGGCGCTCTTGGATTGGGCTACATGCTTTACAAAAGCGTAGACGATGTAGTGCAAAAAGAAAAAGAAATTGCAGCCATCGAATCCAGAATCATTGAAAAACTACAGATGCTAAGAGATGCTCAGATAGCTTACATCGCTGCTAACGGTGAATATGCAAGCAATTGGCAAGACCTAAAAAAATTCATTGAAGAAGGTGATATCTGGCTCGTGGAAAGAAAAGAAACTACCAAATTGTTGGAGTATGGTAAAGAAGAAACCACTGTGACTTTCGATACCCTTGGTTCTGTAACTGTGATGGACTCTTTGTTCAATGAAAGAAGATATCCAAACTTTAACTTGGAAAACCTTCACATCGTACCAGGTTCAGGAGGAAAGCAATTCGAATTCTTCGCTGACAAAATCGAAAGAAGCCAAAGAGAAATTGGTGTATTCGAAATCAGAGACCCGGATCCAATCAATCCTAAAAGAAGAGAAAACAATAAAGAAAAAGCTCTTAGGGTAGGATCTAGAACTGATTCCTCTACTTCGGGTAACTGGGAATAATATTGATCAAATCCACTGAAAATATTTTGAAAAAACTCTATTGCGATAAATATGATTCCAACTTGGTTTCGTATTTATCGCTTTTCTTATATGGTCACATCAGGATCCTTCTAGCAAAGGATGTCAACCAAAAGGTGGTTGCAGTACACACATGGAATTTATTGGCTTCTGCGGAAAACCCAATATCCAATGTATGGAAAGATGCCCTTTACCAAATGGATGTGCCCACTAAGGTTTATGTTCACAATCAATTGTTTTCACTGGTTCCTGGGGTTCTATACAACCAAGATTTTATGAATACCTATCTTTCCTTTGCGGGGGGGACAGAAACAGATTTCCAGTCTTTTGCAACAAGCCTTGAAACCAACAATTACCAATTAATAGGTGGGTTGGATAGCAGACTCTATCAACTTTTAAGTGAAGGAAAGACCGATATTCAGTTTCATCATGGCGCAAGTTCTTTTCTTGCCTACTGTCTGAACGAAAAACAAAACCTGCTTCCTCAGGAAATCTTCATTTATTTATTTGACAAAGCTTTTTATATAGCTGCTTTTAATAAGCAAGAACTGGTTTTGTTCAACAGGTTTGAAATTTCAAACAAAGAAAGTTTATTAAACTATGTTTCTGGAATAACCCAACAACTGAAACTAGATAGAAAACACTGTCGTTTTACTGTATTTGGGGAAATCAAGAATTACGGAATAACGCAGGATTGGGGTAAAGAATATTTTAAAAACTTCCTTTTGAAAGAACCTGAGATCAATCAACATTACCAACAAGGGACTGAAGCCTTTATAAATACAGGCCATTTCGAATCCCATTGGGAACTTATTTAGATTCAACACATGAAAAAAATTGCCATATTCCCTGGTTCTTTTGACCCATTTACCCAAGGACATCATGACATCGTTTTAAGGAGTCTCAATATTTTTGACGAAGTAATTATCGGTATAGGCTATAATTCCGCCAAAAAAAACAGGTATTTTGATATTGACCTGATGGTCGAAAAAATCTCCGGAATCTACAAAAGTGATCCAAGAGTGAGTGTGATTGTCTATAATGAACTTACCTCAACATTGGCAAAAAAACATGGCGCAAATTTCCTGATAAGAGGTCTAAGAAACACTACTGATTTCGAATATGAAAACGGTATAAGTCAAATGAACAAAAAATTAAATCCTGACTTGGAAACAGTGTTTTTAATCACTTCCCCACAATTTGCCGCAGTAAGTTCTACCATTATCAGGGAAGTTCACCGCTATGGCGGCGACATCAGCGAATTCCTTCCTTATGAGGTCTGAACCTTAGGAACCAACTTCAAAAATTGCTTATAGAGATGGCGCATGGAAGGATAGGAATTTACCAGGGCCACTTTAGCCTCATGGTGGGTTAACCACCTGATGTCTTCTATTCCTTCTTCTTTCTGTGGCTTCATTCCTAAGTCATCCATATTCTCCATCGCATACCAGTATGTTTTTTCAGTATGCTTTTCCTATTATGGGTGTAAGTATGCCAGGTTTTACAAATTTCAGGACCTAACTTAACTTTAATCCCACATTCTTCTTCTACCTCCCTGACAGCACACTCTTCGGGGGTTTCTCCTTTATCAAACTTTCCTTTAGGAAGGTCCCATTTTCCCAATCTATAAATAAAAAGCACATGCTTACTTTTTGTCACTACACCACCTGCAGCCTTTATGACTGTAAATCTGCTTTTGATAAAAGCCTTAATCTCTTTTTTATTTTTGGTCAAAATGGTTACACTGTCCAGATTCTTCAACTTCCTAGTTCTGAGCAAATATAAAAGCTTGATGATCACATCCTTGGTAGGCTCAATAATCAAAACATCTTCCTGGAAATTACAGGTCGCAGGAATATCAACAGGATGGTCATAGACACATTCGAAAGTCTTATCCTTAGGCAATTCATCTGCTGAAGCAATGTCCAATGGTTTGTCGTTGATAAAAATTTTCATAGCTGGGCTGGTTTGGCCAGATTTAAATCAATAAGGACCAAAAATGCATAAAAATTTTTATGCCTCACAATAGCCCCTTATTTTTTATCCTTTAATTTTGAAACATGGAACTTTACGACAAACAAATTGCCTCTCAGGTTGCTTCCCAATTGCTGAAAATTGAAGCAATCAGACTTCAACCCGAAAAGCCGTTTACCTGGGCATCAGGATGGAAGTCACCAATTTATTGTGACAATAGACTTTCCCTTTCATACCCAAAAGTCAGAAATTTCATCAAGGAAAGTCTGACAGAAGCCATCAAAGCCAACTTCCCTAAAGTAGAAGCCATCGCTGGAGTAGCGACGGCAGGCATTCCACAAGGCGCCTTAATCGCTGACGAAATGGAATTGCCCTTTCTATATGTCAGATCAAAACCAAAAGGACATGGTATGGAAAATATGATTGAAGGAAAAGTCACTCCAGGTCAAAAGGTTGTAGTGGTAGAAGATCTGGTATCCACAGGTGGCAGTTCTCTCAAGGCTGTCCAGGACCTTAAGCACGCAGGTTTTGAGGTATTGGGTATGGTGGCCATCTTCACCTATGGCTTTGATATTGCTGCTCAAAACTTTGAAGAAGCCGGCGTTAAATTGATTTGCTTGAGTGACTATGCAGCTATGTTACCCCAGGCATTGGAAAAAAATTACATCGATGATTTTGCCTTAACCTCATTAGTAGAATGGAGAGAAAATCCAGCTGCTTGGAGAGGTGTGGAATAATAACAAAAAAAAGGCAGCTAATCTCTTGAATTTGCTGCCTTTTGACTTCTTTTTTACCTAGATCCGTAATGATCTTCGTAATACTTCTGGTAGTTACCGGAGGTCACATTATCAAGCCAATCCTGATGGTCGAGATACCAGTCTATGGTTTTAGATATCCCTTCCTCAAATTGCAGACTTGGCTCCCAACCTAATTCTCTTTGAATCTTGGTAGCATCAATGGCATACCTCAGGTCATGCCCTGCCCTGTCTTTGACAAAAGTGATAAGCTTTTCAGAAGTTCCTGACAGTCTTCCGAGTTTCTCATCCATCTTTTGACACAATAAGCGGACAATATCTATGTTTTTCCACTCATTGAAACCACCAATGTTATAGGTTTCCCCACTTTTGCCCTGATGGAAAACTACATCTATTCCTCTTGCATGGTCTTCGACATACAGCCAATCCCTGATGTTCTCTCCTTTTCCATATACCGGCAATGGTTTGTTATTGCGGATATTATGGATACAAAGTGGGATGAGTTTTTCCGGAAACTGATTCGGACCATAATTATTGGAACAATTGGTAATGACCGTTCTCAATTTATAAGTGTTGGCATAAGCCCTGACAAAATGGTCTGATGAAGCCTTTGATGCGGAATAGGGAGACTGTGGATCGTATGGAGTTGTTTCTAGAAAAAAGCCACCGTCATCTAAAGACCCATACACCTCATCTGTTGATACATGGTAAAAAAGATGATTTGAATAGTCTTTCCAATAAGATTTGGCTGTGTTCAATAGATTCACAGTCCCTATCACATTGGTCTTCACAAAAGCCAACGGATCAGTGATCGACCTATCCACATGGGATTCCGCTGCTAAATGGATCACATCGGTAATCCGGTGGTTTTCGAACACCTTGACTAAGCCAGCCTCATCTAAAATATTGACTTTTTCAAAGGAGTAATTTGGGGCATTTTCTATTTCTTTCAAATTTTCCAGGTTTCCCGCATAAGTCAGGCAATCCAAATTGACAATATGGTATTCTGGGTATTTCTTAACAAAAAGTTTTACAACATGAGAGCCAATAAACCCGGCTCCACCTGTGATCAATATATTCTTTTTCATCTTATTACTTCATTCCCGATTTAAACATCAAACATGTATTGGTATCATTTCCCGTAATACTCATTGTACCAGCTCACAAAATTGGCAACACCTTGTTCTACTGGGGTACTCGGCTTGTAGCCAGTATCGCGCATAAGATCAGTGACATCCGCATAGGTCGCAGGCACATCTCCAGGCTGGAGTGGCAACATTTCTTTTACGGCTGTTTTCCCTAATGCTTTTTCCAGAGCACCAATATAATCCATCAGTTCAACAGGACTGGAATTACCGATATTGTACACTTTATATGGAGCATATGAACTGCCGGGATCTGGGTTATTTCCATCCCACTCCTTATTACCAACCGGAGGTCTGTCGGAAACACGCACAATTCCTTCGACAATATCTCCCACATAGGTAAAATCCCTTTTCATTTTCCCGTGATTGAATACCTGAATGGGTTCACCTTTGGATATGGCCTCAATAAAAAGGAATAAGGCCATATCCGGTCTTCCCCAAGGTCCATAGACTGTAAAGAACCTCAATCCTGTGGTTGGTATCTTAAACAAATGGCTGTAAGTATGAGCCATCAATTCATTGGATTTTTTGGATGCTGCATACAAACTCAAAGGATGGTCCACATTGTCAGAAGTGGAAAATGGCATCTGGGTATTGGCTCCATAGACTGAACTGGAAGAAGCATATACCAAATGCTTGACAGGATAGGCCCTGCAAGCTTCCAGAATATTCAAAAATCCGGTGATATTGGCTTCGATATAAGCATCCGGGTTGATCAAGGAATATCGCACACCTGCTTGAGCTGCCAAATTGACTACTACATCAATACCCTCCTGCTTAAAAATTTCCATCAATGCCTCTTTCTCACTCAGATCCATCTTAATAAACTTGTAGGATGGATATATAGTGGATTGAATTGGATGGTTGGCCTTAATCTTATATTTATCAATACCTGTATTTTCTAGCCTGGCATATTTAAGATTGATATCATAGTAATCATTGATGTTATCAATCCCGATTACTTCATCTCCCCTATCCAAAAGTTTCTTGGCCAAATGGAATCCAATAAAGCCTGCAGTTCCGGTAATTAAATATTTCATTTATTATTCAGCTTAACTTTTTAAAACCGTGTAAATATGTTTAAAATTTCAAGAAATCATCCTTTTTCCTCGGCCAAAAGTCTTTGGTAATTTTCCAAAATCAATTGATGGATATTTACCCTTTGATATTTTTGAAGGATATCTGCATATAGATTGTCTGCCAAGGATTGCATATAGTCCCTCTTGACAAAGGCAAATTCCAAGGCCTCTTTTAAAATTTCTGTTTTTTTCACAGGAAAAACCAGACCCGTTTTTTTATTGGTGATGACATCAACATTACCGATAATGTCAGAACAAATGACAGGAACCTGCATTGCACCGGCTTCTAACAAAACATTGGGAAAGCCTTCCCTATGGGAAGGATGGACCAAGATATCCGCCAAAGCCAAATAATGGGGAACATGATCCGTCCACTCTATCTGAACTATTCTTGGATGATCCTGAATTTTCCTGACAATTTCATCCTTGATAGGATTAAGCTCTTGCTCAAAAGAACCTAAAAGAACCAGTTTGCCATATTTGACAACCTTGGAAGCCAAGAATGCCTCTACCAACTCCTCGATCCCCTTATCCTTTACCAGTCTTCCAACTGCCAAAATCAAAAAATCATTTTCCGATGGGGTTATCCGCATTGTCGCGGCAATCAGGTGGTTTTCTGCCAATGCGCCTCGGTTAAATTTCTCTAGATCAACACCATTGGAAGACCCTTCACCGATTATCTTAACTTTGGTAGGTTCCAGCAAGCCTTCTTTAAGCATAAATTCTTTCAGAGAATGAGAATTTGGCCATACCTCTGTCGCAAACCTGTAGGTCAGCTTTTCCATGGCTATAAGCAATTTTTTCTTGTTCTTTTCAGCTACCATATAGGGCATCCCTGCAACGGTATGAATCCTGATTTTCACTCCTGCTAACTTTGCGGCCAACATGGACAAGAGTCCTGCTTTTGGGGTATGGGAATGGACGATATCGGGTTTCTCTCTCTTAAAAAGCCTATAAAGCAACCAAAGACAATATAAATCTTTGAAAGGTGTGATTTTTCTGGTAAAGGGAATGATTTCATGCAGAACACCTTCTCTTTTAGTCACTTCATTCACTTCTCTACCGTCCGCACTGACCATCAAAACCTCCCATCCAGCCTCTTTCATAAACTTCATCTGTCCTGCCAATAAAAGTTTTAGGGAAAGTGGAACAGTGGTAATACGTATTAGTTTTGGCATACAGCTTTTTACATTTTAAAATGACAAAGATACTGTTTTATTGCTTTCTGAGTGGAAGAAAATTGAAAAAATGAAAGGAGGTATAACTCAAAACTTATTAGAAATCATAGATCGGAAACCTTTTATTCCAAACACATCATTTCCCCTTTATGATGCCCCAATTAAGGATTTAAACCCAAAAAGAAAAGCAATTCATTCACAAAATATTAGTGAATTCAATCAATTTTCGCAAAATCACATTATAATTATCTGGTTATAAAATGACTCATTTCACCACCTCAAACTCATATACGATTCTGTGTTCATATGTCTGTCCAGGATCTAATCTTGCTGAAGGGAATTGGGGATTATTGGGAGAATCAGGGAAATACTGAGGTTCAAGGCAGAGTCCAAAGTTTTGGGTATAGCTTACGCCCTCGGTAATCTGCTTGCCATCCAAAAAATTCCCGGAATAAAACTGTACTCCCGGCATATTTGAATGAAGTATCATTTTTCTTCCTGAAGCTTGATGGAATAGTTCTGCCATTTTGGTCAATACCCCATCATGCTGTTGCTTGATCACAAAATTATGATCATACCCCCTCCCCGTTTCTGAGATTCTTTCACCTATTTGATGAGGAATTGTAAAATCAAAAGGTGTTCCGGCAACGGGTAAAATTTCACCGGTCGGAATCAATCCTTCACCCACAGGGGTATAATGGTCCGCAAAAATGGTCAGCTCATGGTTGAGAATATTTTCTTTCATCCCGCTCAGGTTAAAATATCCGTGATGTGTCAGGTTCACAATCGTTGGCTGATCGGTTTCAGCATTAAATGTAATGTTCAATTTGTTGTTTTTTTCAAGAACAAATGTCAGAGTCGTAGTCAAAGAACCTGGATATCCTTCTTCACCATCAGAACTGACATAGGTCATTTTTACACCTACTGCATCTTTGAGTTCAATCACCTCCGCATCCCAAAATTTCCTATTGAAACCTTGGACACCTCCATGAAGGTGATTTTCGCCATTATTGATGGTCAAAGAATAAGACTTCCCATCCAATTCAAATTGACCTCTGTCAATCCTATTGGCATACCTTCCAGCTGTAGCACCAAAAAAGTAGGTATCATTCAGGAAATCTTCTGGTTTATTGTAAGTCAAGAGAACATTTTCCAAATTACCGTCTTTATCTGGGACTATGATTTTTGATAAGATCCCACCATAACTCAGCAACTCTACTTCCATCCCGTTACCATTTTTCAATTGAAATACTTTAGCGGATTTTCCTTCCATGTCAATGGTCCTCACATTGATATCAAAACTTACTTCTTGCATGGTTTCTTCTTTTGCTTTCTCTTGACAAGAAAAGCACATTAAGGTGATAATTAAAAACAGAAATTGGGGAATTCGAAACATAACTGCTGGTTTTTCAAGTAATTTATAACTAAATACCCGAAATCCCTGCCATTTATAGGAACTATTTAACATCCACTTTTTGTATGGCTTTATTTTTGGATAAGCTGCTTAAAAAACGTTAACCAACTATGAAAAAAATCATTCTATTTGCAGCCGCCGCTGCTATGCTCACTGCCTCCTGTGTTTCCAAGAAGAAATACGTGGAGTTGCAAAATGATCTTTTCCGAACCGAAGCTACGCTGGCTGAGACTAGAACCGAAAAAGACGCCTTAGAGGCTGAAAAAAGGATTTTGGAAGACAGAATGGGCAGAATCCAAGCAAGAGTTGATGAATACAATGCCCGTATCAATTCTTTAAGAAGTGAAAATGATGCCATGTTCAGTTTGGATGGAAAAACTCCAATGTCCACCAATACAAAACAAAAGCTCAACGCTACTTTAGCCAAAGTTGACCCCAATGATTTGGCAAACGCCAAAACCATGGAGGATTCTGTAAATCTTGCCATTTCCTACAACTTAAAGAAGTCCATTTCAGATGGTTCTCCTGAGCAGGATGAAGACATTTCTATCAGTGTGGACAAAACTGTCGTGATGATCAATGTTTCCGACAGACTTTTATTCAACACCGGTTCTTATCAGGTTTCTAGAAATGCTGATGGTTTATTGAAGAAACTTGCTGAAGTCATCAACGCCGAACCCGCAGTTGAAGTGATGATCGAAGGCCATACAGATCCTAGAAGCATACAGACTGGTGTCCTTCAGGATAACTGGGATCTCAGCGTAAAAAGAGCTACTTCAATAGTAAGATTGCTACAGAATAAATATGACGTAGCACCTGAGAAATTGATTGCAGCAGGTAGATCCAGCTACATCCCTGTAGCAGACAACAACAGTTTGGAAAACATGGCCAAAAACAGAAGAACTAGAATTGTTATCATCCCTGACCTGGACAAGTTCTTTGCCATGATTGAATAATCAAACAACAATCCTGATGATTGCTTTAAATCAGCAAAAAGATTTGAAGTTTATTGTTTGGAAAAACTTTTTAAACCGCGATTAAGCCCTAACTTTTTTAACTCAGATCCCCTCTTTCGACCGTTTAGGGGGGATTTTTTCACCTAGTGATTATCAATCCTGATATATAGGGCCTTGAAAAAAGTGAATCAAAAAAGCACAATGGAAAATTCCATTGTGCTTTTTTGATGTAAAGGACATTATTCCTTTTAATATTGAACACTATAAACCTGAAGAAATTCCCTCTGAAAATACGTCTAAGAGAAATCTTCTAATATTTTATATTCAATTACTTGATATACAATTGATTAAACAACAATTTGAAGGTATTGTGCGCCTGAGCTCTGAAAGTGATTTCAGGACCAAAGGCATACAATTTTCCTTTGCCAATAGGAGCTTCGAAAGCGACTACCCCATTTTTGAGGTAAGACTCACCCCAAGCCCAACCAGATACCAAAGGAGATTCAGTGCCAAACCAAGCCAAAGGTCTTACACCCTGTAATAGGGCATCGGGGGCCAGGTTGAAAACCGGGCTATTATTGAAGACCATGTTAGCGGATTCGCCCATACCCCAATTTGCCGGATGGGTCGAATCCAAATGAGCTTCAAGAATACTTCCAGGTATATAATACTTATCTCCTGTAAGCTGTCTTTCCCTGCCATCAGGTAATTTTTCCATCAAAGCATTGGTCACTGGTAGTCCAAGATCATAGGCTAATGAAGTACTGGCTCCTACTGCCACAACATTGCCTCCGTCTTCCATGAATTTCTTCAATTGTGGAACTGACTTTTCTTTGGTCAAAGCTCCCAATAACTTATGGTATTGCACATCGATTTCTTCAGGTTTTGGTTGGCCACCCCAACTTCTCACTGTTCCAGGAGCACCTGGACCAATGAAGAGGATCACATCATATTTAGCCTTTAGATTACCATTGTCAATATCCTGAGGATAGACCACTTGGAAAGGAAAATGGTATTGCTCCAACATCCATCTCACCCATCCAGAAGGCATGGAACCTCCATAATGGTCAAAAAAAGCTATTCTTGCCGGGTTGATTTTTACTGATCCAGAAGGACGGGACCCTGCAACCAATTTTACACCAAATTCTTTCGCTGCTTTTTCCAATACAGCTTTACTCCCGGAAACATGGAAACTTCCAGCCGGCATTCCAGCAACGGCTTGTGTAGTTCTATAAACATTTGCACCTGATTTCAACAGGTCATTGACTGCAATAAATGCGTTATTACCTCTTGCATCGATCAAGAAACCAGAACCTCCAGGAACGCGCTGTGCTGGAAAAGCTTCTACCTGTCCATAAGGCAATGCTTCAAAAGGTCCATCAAAACCTTCCAAAATCCTGTCAAATTCTACCCCCATTTGGAATGCCAATGTCCAGCCTGCCGCATCGTAAGGACGTTTTGGAGGACCTCCTGGATATTCAAAATCATTAGGGTGATCTTGTGACTCAAACATGTCTATCACGTGAGGACGGAAGGCTTGAGCTGCTTTTACCACATATGATCCTGCAGGATATTGCTTACCGTTCACTGAAAAAGTTGAAGTCGCCTTATGTACCTGAATTCCTGATTTGATCAAAGCATTGATAAATCTTACCGCTGTAGGGAAGTCAGCCTGATCAGCTGAGAGGATAAATCCTCTTGGGTCACGTAAATTAGGATCTTTGAAAACAGTATCGAAATATTTGGTCGGAAGACCGCTTCTCATGCCATAATAGGCCATTTCCGGATCATCAGCACTGGCTTTTTCTTTGGCTTTGTCGAATGCAGTCTGAACAGCAGCAGATCTTTTTGGGTACTTGGTCCAATGGTCCATATTGCCTTTTTCAATACTGTTACGGCCCATTTTATAAATATTGTGCAATAGTGCATCTGCATTTCTGCTGGCATAATCCAACACTGCATAATTCATGGAAACAGAATAGTCTATTGATTTTTTGAAATTCCAAGGCTGCGGCTCGATTGGATAAGGCGTCGCATGGGTTGGAATAAGACGCTCAGGCACCAAAGGAATCTCAGAAGGGGTAGGTCCACCTGTTGTTTCTGTCAAAATACCGATCATATTGTGGAAATAAGGAGTTGTTCTAAGTCCTCCATTCCACCAGGAAGAGAACACTGAGCCGCCCAATCGGGTATATCCAGGCTTGCCCTCCAAATTTAATCTATTGATCATGGCAGCACCTACACCATCCAAACTGGTCATGATCAATGGATCGAACACGTGGTTAAATGGATCTCGGTAAGGAGGACCCGCAACCACAGTACCAGCTGGGGATGTTTGGTGGTGGTTAAAAATAACCTGGGGTAACCATTCCACGTATTGCTGCATCGAGGTATTGGTGGTTTCTTTCATGTTATTCATGAAGAAATCTCTGTTATTGTCATGTCCAACATACTTTTGGTACATGTAAGGCGTACGCATATCCCTCTTTTTTACGTCACTTGGCCCCATATACCAATTGGTCACGATCTCGTGCCCATCAGGGTTGGTATGTACCACCAAAATAATGACATCGTTGAGGATTCTCATATTTTCCTCATCTGTTCGGGTCAAGAGATCATAAACAGTTGGAATTAATTGGTGCGAGCCTACTGTCTCAGTTGAGTGCAGACCACCATCGATCCATACAACTGGTTTGCCTTCCGCTACCAGTTGCAAGGCTTCCGCCTCACTTACTTCTGCACGGCCAAGTTTCTGGGAGATTTCTTTGTATCTATCAAGCTTCTGATGATTTTGGGGAGAGGTAATGATCAACATTGGCATTTGACGCCCCTCTTCTGTCTCCCCTATTTCCACAAATTTCGCCCTGTCTGACAAGTCTGCCACTTTTCTAAAGTAGGCATCTGTGGCCGTGAAGGTGGCCAATTTATAATCCTCTCCTATGTCAAAACCGAAATGTTCTTTTGGAGTGGGGATTTTCTGTGCCATGGCAATAGACATGGTAAACCAGCCCAATAATGCCACTAAGAAGTATAATTTTCTCATAAGTGAATGTATTTTGGAATAACCCTCAATTTAACGGTGAATCACTTCCAAACAAAAGCATGCAACATATTCGGAAAGAAAAAGGGTTAATTGGTAAGAAATAGCCCAGTCATTTATTTAAATTTGTTTAGAGTAAAATTTAAGTCCTGATTTAGAGGAAAAAATCCAGGCGTTTTTAACAAAGTAACGGTTACATTGTTTACACTTAAAAATCACTATTATGAACAAAATATTAATCTACATTCACATTTTGCTGGCAGGATTGCTTGGTTGGTTTTTTTCTGAAGAGGAAAAAACAGTCAGTACCACTGACATCACCCTTTGTCATACCGGACCTTCTGAAATGATTGCCTTTTTGGATGATCCAAAATTTGTCGCCCTTCACCCGGCTCCTATTGCTTTTGATTTCGAAGGTTTAGGTGAAATGGTAAGCTTCCCTGCTGCTGATGGAAAAGATGCTTCAGGATACTTAATCCGCGCCAAAGAAGCTTCTAATCAGTGGTTATTTGTCTACCAGGAATGGTGGGGATTGAATGACAATATCAAAGAAGAAGCAGATAAATTCTATAATGATCTGGGAGGAAAAGTCAATGTAATTGCCTTGGACATGTATGACGGCAAAGTCACATCCAATCCTCAGGAAGCAGGAGGTTTCATGAGAGGAGTAGAGGAATCAAGATTGGAAAACATTGTAATGGCTGCCAAGTCATTTGCAGGCACTGATGCAAAAATTGCCAATGTTGGATGGTGCTTTGGAGGCGCATGGTCCCTGAAGTCTGCCCTTCTTTTAGGCAATCAAAATATCGGTTCGATCATCTATTATGGCATGCCGGTGAGAGATGTGGAGCAACTTAAAAACTTGAACTCTGATGTTTTGGGTCTGTTTGCCACAGAAGAATACATTTCTAAAGCCGTAATTGAAGAATTTGCTGACGCCATGGAAAAAGCAGGTAAAGACCTGAACTACAAAATCTTTGATGCAGTACATGGATTTTCCAATCCTTCTAATGCCAAGCACGATAAAGAAGCTACTAAAGAAGCTTACGGAATGGCCTTGAGCTATCTTCAGTCCAAATTCAACTGATAAACCATTTCATTACAAGAAAAAGAAGAGACCAAGTAGCTGTTGATTTCAACAGCACTTGGTCTTTTTCTTTGAAGGTTGCTAGCCTCCTATCTTCATCAAATGGATTTTCTTAAAATTTGAGAGAGAGTCCCAACATCAATTGCTGGAACCTGAAATCCCCTTCTCCGGTAAACACATTATCGATATCGACTCTTTGCCCATTGAGTACCCTTTCATACCTCAAATCCAAGCCAAGATTACCCAAGTTAAGCCCAACACCGAATTGATAGCCGGCATTGTATTGATCAAAATCGAAATCACGGAGTTCATCCTCAAGGTAGTAGTGGAAAGATGGCCCCGCGAATACTGTCAAAGGGCCTAACACATTTATACCCACCAATACCGGAGCATCCAGCCTTTGGGTGACGAGCTGAACTGTATTGATTTCAGACTTTAAGTTGGTATAATTCAACTCAGGTCTTAGATAAACCGGTCCAAGGGGAACTTTGCCGAAAACACCCAAATGGTAACCTAAATTCCTCATAGGATCTCCCCAAATAGCTTCCGCATCTTTGAAGTATTTCCCGCTTGAATTGTAATTCAATCCGGCCTTGATGCCGAAACCGCCGCCTGATTGCGCAGCCGCTGGCTGATAAAATACCAAAAACCCTACAAGAAGGATGATGGAAGTTCTCAAAATAGTTTTCATAATTGGTCTAGTTAATAGTTGGTTTAAAACAATTTGCTTGTAGCTTTTAAAGAAATTTAACCTATTGATGCAAACACCTTGCTCCTTTCCACTGTTAGTAGAACATAGAAAGAAGGATAATCGACATTGTAGAAACAGGAATTTGTTTCTACAATTGATCTTAAAAGCATCTGATCCAAAATTGTGCCTCAAAATTCAAAGCATTTAAAAATCGGTATTTTCAATATGACAAACTTCGAAAAAACCCTATTACTGGCTTTTATTCAACTATTTAGTCTTGCTTTTGTCAGCTGCTCAAAAGCTGAAAACAAGAGTGAGCAAGTGACAATGGAACAAAGTCCGGAAGATTATGCAGGAAGAAAAGCCCTCGCTACTTTTGCGGGCGGATGTTTTTGGTGCATTGAAGCACCTTTTGAAGGTGTGAATGGGGTCATTTCGGTGATTTCCGGATATTCAGGAGGAAAAGAAAAAAATCCAACTTACGGTGATGTTTCCAATGGCAAAACCAGCCATAGGGAAGCCGTTCAGATCACCTTTGATCCAGATGTGATCAGCTACAGTGAGCTTTTGGACATATTCTGGCAACAATTTGACCCCACAGATGAGGGCGGTTCCTTTTATGACAGAGGGTTTCAGTATAGTTCAGCTGTATTTTACCATAACAATCAACAAAAAGAAGTAGCTGAAGCATCGATCAAAAGACTGGAGAAAGCGAAGATTTTCGACAAACCGATTGTAACACCTCTAATCAAGTATGGTAATTTTTATCCTGCAGAGGATTACCATCAAGATTACTACAAAAAGAACCCAACAGAGTATTATGCTTATAGAAAAGGGTCAGGAAGAGATGCCTTTATTGCTGCACATTGGCCTGATAAACTAGAGGAAAAATATAAAAAGCCTTCAGATGCTGAGTTGAAAAAGAAGCTGACCAAACTTCAATATGCAGTAACCATGCATGAAGAAACCGAGCGGGCATTTGCGAATGAATACAATGACAACAAAGAAGAAGGTATCTATGTCTGTGTGGTGTCGGGCGCTCCTCTTTTCAGTTCTAAAGACAAATATGAATCCTATTCAGGTTGGCCAAGCTTCACCAAACCCATCGACGCAAGGCTGATTGATAAACCTGTAGACAGTTCCTTTGGTATGACAAGAGTTGAAGTCAGGAGTAAACTTGGTAACTCTCATCTCGGCCACGTATTTAATGACGGACCTAACCCAACCAATCTACGTTATTGTATGAATTCCGCTGCCATGCGCTTTGTCCCCAAAAAGGATATGGAGAAAGAGGGTTATGGGGCTTGGTTGTGGGTTCTGGATTGAGCCCACTTCTTCTTGAACACCCACTGTTAAACATGCTCTTCTGGATTTGTAATCATGCTGGGGGTGTCCGAAAAGTCGAGACACCCTTTTTTTATTGTTGATCTTCTCTAAAATTATTATTTTAGAGTTGAACAAAATACAACAATGTCTAAGGTAGTTTTTAAAAATCAGACTGGCAATTG
>NZ_JBHLWI010000026.1:0-52345 GCF_042432905.1 Fontibacter flavus
TCGACCAGTATTATACGTGTCAAGGAAAAAATCTAATCAAAAATCCCCAATCATGACTTTAGATTTTCAAAATCAAAAAATTGCAGCATAAAAAAGGCTGCCCTTTTCGGACAGCCCCTTTTTTTTAAAACAATGACTATTACAATTCTGATTCAAATTCATTAAATCAAGATAAGTTTTCAGGATTTAAAACTTTATGTTATCAAGAGGTTATAGAATCAATCCTGATTCTCTTTATCCATGATTTTTGGAGCCATGAGCACTTTCAAGGCTTCCTGAATCTGAACGATTTCATCATGCATCACTTTCTGATACTCTAAGTGTTCAGCATCTGAAAATGGCTTCATTGGATTATGAACGTGGTATTTCCGGTGCTGTTCTTCCCCTTCATGGCCATGGTCATGTGAATGCTCAAAGCCTGGAACTTCAATTATATCTTTATCCCACAATTTGAGCATTTCCTTGGCTTCACTATAATCAATTTCAGCTTCTTTCAGGGATTTTTCAAGATCCATGATTTCTTCTCTAATGTCCAATGATTTTTGGTGGATTCCATTTGCTTCTTCAAGCTCTGGGGTGATTTCCCTATGTTCATGCTTATTGCCTGAACAATACATTAAGGAAGTGCTACTTAAAAGAATAAATGTTGCTTTCAGTAATGCTTTCATATTCGGTTTTTGATTTTCACAGCTAAAGATAAATAAAAAGGTTTCTAAAAATAAAAAGCCACCAAAAAGTTAACAGCTTCTTAGTGGCCTTCAAAAAGAGAAATGCTATTCAACTTATGGATTCAAGACTAAAGGAAAACTGATATCCAAATCTGTTTCACCACCGGCTTGCACAAAATTCTCCCAATTTGGATTATTGGCTCCTTGAAATGATTTGTTAAGGTCATGTCTCAAAACTATTCTGATCTGAGCATTATTGATATCAGGGTTTTCACTAACCTGTACAAATCCACGTACTCCCAATGGATTACCATTTTGATCCTGATCAGCATAGGTATAAGTCAAAACAGGTGTTCCTATGAAAGCAGTACCGAGAAAATAAAACTGATGGTCATCTGCCTCTTCCAAGATTTCTTCAGTAATATCTTCATTCTCTATACTATTGGTCAACTCCATTGTGAGTAAATATCTTTTTCCAGCTGTAAGGTTTACAGTTTCGATTGTCGGATTATTTCCCAATTCTAAACCTTCCGGATTAGAAGCCTGAAATGAAACGGGCTGACCAATTTCCTGACCTGATGCATTTACTTCAGTAAAAATCAAGGTAATGTCAGTTATCAATTCCTGCTCTTTCTCTTTTTCAGGGTCATCACTGACGCAAGAAGAGAAAGAAAACATCACCATCACCATTAAGAAACTTAAGAATTGAAATTTGTGCTTTTTCATTTTTGCTAATTGATTTAAAGTTGGTTTAAAATTCATAATTCAATTTGAGGAAGATATTACGGCCGATTTCATGACTGAAATACCTAAACCGATTCATATAATCACGATAAGCTACATTAAAGACATTGTTGACATGAAGTCCAATGTGTATGAATTTATCTTTCGATTTGAATCTGTTCTGGATTCCTGCATTCCAAACTGAATAGGCAGGAGGTGCCTGAGCAAAATCAAATTCCGGTTCTCTGTTTTGTCTGGCAACAGAGAAGTTACTGAAAAAGATCTTGGAGTTTATGCGCCCTGATTTATTATTCAATTTAAAATTAAGACCGCTTTCGATCCTGTCTGAAGGAATAAATGGAAGGAAAGTATCGTCTAGCAGATTGATGGCTCTTACCATTGACCCTCTCGTAAACATCTCCCATTTTTTAGAAATCTCCCATAAAGCACTGATATCTGCACCATATAAATTGGCATCTGTCTGCCTATATTCAAAAACATTAAAAGTGCCTCTTAAGGAAACAAACTGCTCTTGAACAGGATTCAAGTAGATATAATTGTTGATTCTATTAGTGTAAGCTGTTAGTTCAATATTTAATGAGCGGTCAGCATAATTAAGTGTGTTTAGCCATTTGAAAGACTGTTCGCTCACAAAATCAGGATTGCCGATTTCTATGGCAGCAAGGCCATGATGAAGACCCTGACTGAACAATTCATTTACATTTGGAGGTCTCCAGGCAGTAGCCAAGTTGGAGTTGAAGGTCCAATTGCGGGAAAAGGCATACACCCCACCAATAAAAGCGGAAGCATTATTAAACTGGTAGACTTTTTCCTGTAACTGTCCATTTGCAAATCTTGCAGCATCAGTCCACCTGTAATCATACCTGAGTCCTCCTTCAATTTCCAATGGCCCATTTGTGAATTTTTCAATGGCATAAATCCCGAAATTGAACATGTCAAAGTTTGGAATCAATGGCGTAACTCCTGTACCAGGAATATTTGAATTAGCCTGTTGGATCACACTGATGCCTACCGATCCATCCCAGTTTTTTCTGGTTTGATGGGTATAACTGAAGTCTAGAGTGTTTGTAAATAACTCCATATCCAAAGCAGGTCTTGCATCAAGCTCACCACGTCTACGGTCAAATTCCTGTCTGTGATTCCGTTGAAAAGCATATTGAAGGTTAAGTTTCGCGCCATCATGCAAGTGGTAATGGGCTTTTAACTTTAATAGCTGATGATCAACCTGCTGCTTTGGGTTTTGAATTGTATAAGTAAAATCAGGAGTATTGAACGGCCTTCCATTTTCAATGATGCTTTGGAGGTCAGATAAATTTCCGGTATGAGCATCTTTTAAAATGCCTATGGTCGTTTGGAAATGACTGAAATATATTTCAGTTCCAAGTGTCTGTGTGGTATAACCAAGTCCACCTGAAAAATTGAATTCTCTAAGCCCTGTATTATCGAGCATGTAATCGGGCGTCCTGATATTTCCTGCCATTTTGGAAGAGGCCTGTACTCTGTAGCCTAAACCTTTTATTTTTTCAGAGCCACCAATCAGGTAAGCAGAACCATTGATTCCCTGACCATTGGAAAATCCTATCAAATCAATTTGGCCTGATTGTCCCGCTTTTATTGGTAAAGGTTCCGGATTTACCATAATCACCCCACCCATAGCATCCGGCCCAAATCTCACTGTTTCTGCCCCTTTAACTACGGAGATTTCTTTAGCTGCCATAGGGTCAATTTCCGGCGCATGTTCGGCACCCCATTGTTGGCCTTCTAGCCTGACACCATTGTTAAGGATGAGTATACGATTGCTATGAAGACCGTGAATGACGGGCTTTTGTATGTTGGTACCTGAGGAATAAGAGGTAATTCCAGGTATATTCTTAAGCAGTTCACCCAAATTCAAACCTCTGTTTTCTCTTAGTACATCTCCATAAATACTGGAAACTGTATTAGAAGTCAAAAGGGCATCTTGATGACCATGAATATCGACGCCCTCCAAATTGATATCTTCAGCTACTAAGCGAATGGTAAGGTTTGAATTCGAAGTCATACTGATTTCTTCGAACTGATCTTTATGACCTAAATATTGAACTTTTATGGTGATTTTACCCGGACATATGTTTTGAATACGGAAATTGCCCATGGCATCACTGACGGTTCCTCTTTCTGCTTCTACTATCCAAATAAATGCCCCATCAATCGGTTCATTATTTTCCAAATGAACCACTTTTCCTCTTAGAACCAGGTTGCATTCATCTTGCGCAACAGCGGTTTGAAGAGTCAAAAGGATTGAAATAAATAATAATGCACGGACCATAAATGAAACTATGTTGCAAAAATAACAAAGTTGCACTTAGTATCCACACTTTATTGCAACTTTGTTTCATTTAGGATTCATGTCGATTTTCAAACGATCCATATTTAATGCCGCCAAAATTTTTATTTATAAACTATTATTGGGTGAATATTCAATGCTAAAAGGTTTTAGAAGAAAAATAGATCAGGGACAGAAAATTTTATTTATCCTGTGATTTGTTTTATTTATAAATTTTGTTTTGATTGTTATCGCCAAATTAGATTTGGTAAAGTCTTAAACCCTAACATTTAATTAATCATGTTTAAAAAGATTTACAGATTTATCGGTAAGCCAGCAGGATTAGCGGCGCTTGCCTTAGCGATGATGACATTCTCATGTCAGGAAAACATCGAGTCACCAAATATGGATATGGATGAGCAGTTCCTGAGGTATCAAAATGGTGACATTATACCAGGAAGCTTCATCGTGGTCCTAAATCCTGAGGGAATTAATTTCCGAAGAGATGGTAAATACGAGGACATTCAGGCAGCAATGAGAAAGACTGCTTCTGGTTTATTGGCGAAATATAGAATAGCTGAGGAAAATTTAGGTGCTGTTTACGGTACAGTTTTAGACGGTTTTGCTGTCAATTTGTCTTCAGAACAATATGAATTGATTAAAAATGATCCTGCTGTCAAATTTATTGAACCGGATAGGGTAATTTCGATTGCACAAGGTGGCCGTCCAGGTGGCGGTGGCGGAGGTGGTGGATCCACTGGTCAGGTAACTCCTTGGGGAATTACACGTGTTGGTGGGTCTGTGAATTATTCAGGCAGCAATGTAGCTTGGGTTATTGATACTGGTATTGAGTTAACACATCCAGACTTGAATGTCAGCACTGCTGATGGCTTTACTGCCTTTACATCCGGTAGAGATGCTAATTTCAATGATTTGAATGGCCATGGTACCCACGTGGCAGGCACCATAGGCGCTATCAATAATACCATTGGGGTAGTTGGTGTTGCTGCTGGTGCTCCAGTAGTCCCTGTTAAAGTATTGGACTCTAGAGGTTCAGGTTCTTATTCAGGTGTAATCGCAGGTGTAGACTGGGTAGGTGCTAAAGGTAAATCCGGTGATGTGGCCAATATGAGTTTGGGTGGTCCTGTTTCTCAGGCCTTGGATGATGCCGTTTTAGCAGCTTCAAATAAAGGAGTAAAATTTGTGGTAGCAGCTGGAAACAGCAGTGCCAATTCCAATAATTATTCTCCTGCTAGAGTTAATGGGCCAAACATTTGGACAATTTCAGCAATGAACAGTTCTGATGTTTTTGCTTCATTCTCTAATTTTGGAAATCCTCCTGTAGATTATTGTGCACCAGGCGTTAGCATCAATTCAACTTGGATAAAAGGTGGTTACAACAGTATTAGTGGAACCTCAATGGCTTCTCCACATGCAGCAGGTGTGCTGTTGCTTGGTAACGCCAGAACTTCTGGCACAGTCAATGGTGATCCAGATGGTAATCCTGATCCAATTATTTCTAGATAATTATTTAATGTACAAAAAGTAAAGGCAGCCATTCAGCTGCCTTTTCTTTTATCTCCTCACATGTTTTTTTAATTCTTCCAAAATCCATTCCAATCCATTGACCCTAATTTCGTAAAGTGTGTGTAACCACATTCCTAACTTCCCCTCAGGAAATCCCTTCCCATGCATCCAAACCAAATAATGCTCTGGAATATCACACAATAATTTTCCCTTATATTTTCCAAAAGGCATGGTCTTGGTGACCAAGTCCATTAAAATTTCCCTATCCATAATCCAAAGTAAATTATATTTTAGCAGCTTGTTAACAACTTGATCATGAAAAAACTTCTTTTCTCCTCATTGTTTTTCTTTTTATTGGCTATCGATTCATTTTCCCAGACCTTATCTGGAATTTGGGAGGGTGATCTACAGGTGATGGGACAATCCCTTCCCTTGGTGTTTAACTTTCAGGAAGTTGAGCAGGAGTGGAAAGGGAGTATGGACAGTCCAAAGCAAGGCGCAAGAGGAATAGCCATGTCCAAGGTTTTGTTTGATGGCACCATGTTATATTTTGAGATAGGAGATGGAGTAATAGTTTATGAGGGGTTATTTATAGGAGATACGGTTCAAGGAACATTTAAACAATCCGGAATGGTTTTACCCCTGGATCTTAAACGGTCTGTAGAGGAAGCTGCCGAGAAAAAAGAAATAAAAAGGCCACAGCGGCCTCAAGCACCATTTAATTATGATTCTTTTGAAACAAATTTTTCTAATGAGGATGGGGCACAGCTGAAAGGAACAGTCACCAAACCTTATGGTGAAGGACCTTTTCCTGCAGTTATTTTGGTTACCGGATCAGGTCCACAAAACCGGAATTCTGAAATTTTGGGTCACGAACCATTTTGGGTTATGGCCGATTATTTAACCCAAAATGGCATAGTTGTTTTCCGCTATGATGAAAGGGGAGTGGGAGAGTCAGAAGGAGACTTTTCCAATGCTACTACAAATGAATTTTTCAGAGATGCTCAAAAAGCTTTACTGCACTTGCCTACATTCGATTTTATAGATTCCAATAAATTAGGAATAATCGGACACAGTGAAGGAGGATTGATTGCCTGGATGTTGGCTGCAGATGCTAAAAAAACAGGATTAAGTTTTGCCATTTCTTTAGCTGGACCTGTAGTCACAATTCCTGAGCTGATGAAGAAGCAAACAGAAGAAGTATCACGTAGTTCAGGAAATCCAAAAGCATTAATTGAGCAGCAAGTAAAGATCAATTCACAGTACTATCAGATGATAGCACAAAGCAAAGGGATTGATGATGCCAAATCCAAAGTAAGAGATATGGTGAATGAAGTGCTTGATTCTTATGATCTTTCTCCTGAAATAAAACAACAGCAAGTCAATACCTTGATACCAACTTTGGAGAAAAGTTTGAACCCTTGGTTTTATAATTTTATCCGCACCAATCCTGAATCCTATATTTCAGAAATTCAAATTCCTGTATTTGCAGCCTTTGGAGGCAAGGATGTTCAGGTAAATGCTGCTCAAAATGCAAATCGGCTCTTAGAACTTTACAAAGGGAAGGAAGAATTGTTAGAACTAAAAGTATTCCCTGAACTGAATCATTTGTTTCAAAAAGCCAATACAGGATCAGTTTCGGAATATGCTGAAATAGAAGAATCTTTCAACCTAGAAGTTCTAAATAATATCGCTGCATTCATTCATTCTTTTAAAAAATAAGGAAATAGCAACCGAAAATATCCATTTTAAATTTTCCGGTTGCCATTAAATTTAAAACCCCACTGCTGAATCATCTCCTCTACGGTCGGCGCCTCCTTCAAGCTTTCCGTCTGAAAGGACCAAAATGGCATCTACTTTTCCCAATATGGGCGTATAACCTTCGTTGATATTATATCCTTTAGTTTTTAGGGCATTTAGTATTTCTACATCAAATCCTTCTGGTTCGAAATTAATATGATCCGGTAGCCATTGATGATGGAACCTTGGTGCATTTACCGCCTCTTGCATCGTCATTCCGAATTCGACAACATTCAAGATGGTCTGCAAAACAGAGGTAATGATAGTGGATCCACCCGGCGTGCCAACTACCATCAAAAGCTGTCCGTCTTTTTCTACTATAGTTGGGGTCATCGAACTGAGCATTCTTTTTTCTGGAGCTATACTGTTGGCTTCTGCACCAATCAGTCCAAACATGTTTGGAACGCCTGCCTTCGCACTGAAATCATCCATCTCGTTGTTAAGGAAGAAACCCAATTCATCACTGTACAATTTAGAGCCATAAGCTCCATTCAATGTGGTAGTGATGGCTGCTGCATTACCAAACTGATCCACAATGGAGTAATGGGTAGTCTCATCACTCTCCACAAATTGGACTGCTCCCTGAGATACCTCCGATGAAAGTGTTGCTTTTGCCGGATTGAAAGTTGATATCCTTGCCTGTAGATAATCTTTCTCAAGCAAGGCGTCAACAGGAACTTCAACAAAATCAGGATCTCCCAAGTAATAATTTCGGTCCGCATAAGCCCTTCTTTCTGCCTCTGTAAGAACCTGAATGTATTCAGGGCTATTGTGGCCCATAGAAGCCAAATCAAAACCTTCCAACATTCCAAATATTTGTGCCAGCGTTATCCCTCCGGAACTTGGTGGCGCCATAGAGATCAATTGGTAATTTTTATATTGAAACTGGATAGGATCTCTCCACTTAGCTTCATAATTGGCCAAATCTTCGAGTGTGATGATTCCACCGCTTTTCTGAATGAAATCCACCAGTTTATGAGCTGTTTCACCTTTATAAAATTCATCCCTGCCATTTTTGGCAATTCTCCTCAGCGTTTCCGCCAATGCTGGATATTTAATGGTGTCACCGGCTTTGAATTCCTGTGCAAATAGAGTGTTGATTCCGTTAACCTTGATGATATCAGCCCTACTGTTATCCAGTCTTTTTGCTTGGTTTTCAGTGACGAGCACACCTTTTTCGGCAAGCTCAATAACAGGGGCAAGGATTTCTTCGATAGGGAGTGAACCAAGTTGGCGATGTACCTCAAAAACTCCTGCGATGGTTCCTGGCACCCCTACAGCCATAGCACCAAGAGTACTTAATCCGGGAATTACGTCACCGTTTTCATCTAAATACATATCCTTTGTGGCTGCTAAAGGAGCCTTTTCCCTATAATCAATAGCGCCTGTGGTGCCGTCTGACAAACGATAGACCATAAATCCACCACCACCCAGGTTTCCTGCAAAAGGAAATGCTACAGCCAAGGCCAATTCAGTTGCCACCATCGCATCGAAGGCATTGCCGCCTTTCTCCATCATCAAGAGCCCAATTTTAGATGCTTCTTCTCTCGCTGATACCACAATGGCACTTTCAGCTATTAAACCTCTATTTTTTTCGGGTGTTTTTTCAACTTCCTTACAGGATACAGAGAAAATGAGTAAAGAAAATAGCAGGGAAAATACCCTGCTATATATTCTAATTGATTTCTTATCAATCATCGATTAGCGTATCATTGAATAGTTTGAGTATTCTTTTGTATTCATCAGTCCAGCTGCTTGGTTCAATAAAACCATGATCTTCAACTGGATATACAGCCATTTCCCAATTATCCTTACCCAATTCTATCAACCTTTGGGCAAGTCTCACCACATCCTGGAAATGAACATTGACGTCTACCATACCATGGGCAATAAGGAGGTTTCCTTTGAGGCCTTCAGCAAAATAAATTGGAGAGGAACGTCTATATGCAATAGGATCATTGAAAGGCTCATTGAGGATATTGGAAGTATAACCATGGTTATAATGTGCCCAATCTGTTACAGAGCGCAATGCTGCCCCCGATTTGAATATTTCAGGTGCTGTGAAGAGCCCCATCAACGTGATAAAACCACCATAACTTCCTCCATAGATACCGATTTTTCCAGGGTCAACTCCATGGTTTTCAACCAGGTATTTTGCTCCATCTACCTGATCTGACAAGTCCTTACCGCCCATATGCCTATAAATTCCTGTTCTCCAGTCCCTTCCATAGCCAGCAGAACCTCTATAGTCTATATCCAATACGGTATAACCTAGATCGGTCAATAAGTTATGGAACATATATTCTCTAAAATAGCTTGACCACCATTTGTGGACATTTTGTAAATAACCGGCACCATGAACAAATATTACAGCCGCACCATTTTTCTTAGCCAATTCAGGCACATAAAGTCTTGCAGGTACCATAGCTCCGTCCGCAGCTTTGAAGTCAATCATGTATGGATCCCTCCAGGCATAGGATTTAAATGCTTCACTTTGTCCATCTGTAAGTTGCTTTGGTGCAGAACTAGGTAAGTTTTCCTGAAGATAGAGTTCCCAAGGCTTATTGCTGTATGAATACAGAATGGCCATATTTTTCTCATCAGGGGAAAGGAATACCGTATTATTTCCTGTCATGGAAGTCAGTTTTTCCATTTTTCCTCCCATGAGTGGCATCATATAAAAATGTCTCTCTCCAGGATGTATTTCAGAAGTGGTCAGGTACCAATATTTGCCATTATTGGAGATTTTCGGATCGAACACCTCAAAATTTCCTTTTGTCAACTGCTTTTTCTGGCCATTTGTAACATCCAGGATATATAGGTGAGAATACCCACTTGCCTCTGACTGGAAATAAATATGCTTGTTGTCAGGAAGCCATCCAAGGGTACCACCACCCATACTCCAGCCAATGCCAGGACCAGCTATCCATGCTTCATCCCTTTGTCTATCCAGGTTTTTAAGATCACCGGTTTTCATATCCAGTAATGCAATCCATCTGTCTTTGTTGTCCGTTGACCTGACATTGACAATGGCATGATTACCATCCGGGGAAAATATCGGACTGGAAATGATCACATCCCTATTTTTTTCTTCCCATTTCTTTTCGGGATAATCCTTTACATAATCGGGGAGATCTTTGATGCCTGGCAAAGACAAGCTATTGATAAAATAAACAGTATCTCTATGTAGGTCATAGATGGCCAATTCGATTTTGGTAGGTTGATCACCTACTTTTGATCTGGAAGGCAGGTCCACTGTGTATCCTGATGCATCTGTGTAATCAGGTACATTTGTTCTCTTGTAATCTGCTCTCGTGGTCAGAGAGAAAGTCACAAAGTTTGCATTGGGGGCAAGTTGAAGATTGCCCAATTGCTTATTTCCATAGTAAAAAACATATGGATCCTTATCTGCTATTGCAGAATTGTATTCTTTCGCCTGTGCTTTTTTTTCTTCTCTTTCATTGATTATCTGAAGGAGGGAAAGGTTGTCCTCTTTCAGCCATTTCTCTCTTTCTTCAATTTTCGGTTCTTTGTCTTCAGGTTTATTTCCAGCTTGAATTCTGGTCAGTCTTTTTAATTTTCCAGTTTCCAGTTCATATAAAAAAATGTTGTTTCCAGAAACAAAGCTTACATTCTTTTCATTGGCGAGAAATTGGGGGTTACTGATCCTTTCTCCGAATGAAATCAGGGTATTTTTGCTTCCTTTTACTGCATCATACAAGATAAGATCGCCATTGGAAGCATAAAGTTTTAGATTTTTATTTTTATTGACTGCTGCATTAGAGGGAATAAAACTTTTCTTTTCCTGCAGTCCCACCTTTTCAATTTTGGAAGGGTTTTTAATATGGATCTTGTAGAGGGAATCCGAAGGATTACCTTCTGGGTTATAATCAAAATAGATGATTTCACCCTTATCATCCCATTTGATGTTGGAAGGGAAATGCCCCATCCACTTGGGATCCTGCATTATTTTCTCTACGGTCAGTTCTTGTCCAACAACTTGGAAGGATAAAAGGACTGTCAGAATTAAAATTAAATTTAGACGCTTCATGGATTTGATTTTTGTCAAATATGTGTTTAAAAAAATTAAAAGCGTAAAAAAATTATGTAAGCGTTACAAAACTAATGTTAGTCAAAGGGTTTTTAAAAAATCATTCAGTTCAGCTTCAATAATTTTGATGTGTTCAAGTAGTTTCTGATATGTTTTGTAAGAATTTTCCAAATCAGATTCAATCTTTTCTAATAACTTTCTGGTATCAATTGCACCCACGTAGCTCATGCTTGGTTTTGCTTTATGACATTTTTTCTTGATGGAGGCAAAGTCATTGGTTTTATAATATTCATCCAAATGCTTCAGGTCAGTTAGGTTTGTATCTAAAATGATCTGGATCATTTCTTTGAGCATCTCATTGTCATCATCCCCAAAATACTGGATTATTGTCTGTGGGCTTATTAGCTGGTACATAAAAGCTTATTTTAGCAAGTTTTCTGCATTATTTATGCAAATTTATGCATTTCAAATAAATAAAAAAAGAGTTTCGGATGTTTTACCTGAAATAAATATTTTCTACCAGAAGCCTTTGTCTGAAAGTCAGACAAATCGTCATCAATACTTTTTTCAAAAAAATGAAAGGTATAATTTTGGGCATTTCAAAAACTGTTTTGATCAATGGTTTGTTTCAGGTATTACTTATGAATAGGAATAAATTAATCTTTCTAATTATTGCTGCAATATTCATGATAATCATGATATGGATAGGAGTCGATATCTCTAGCAGAACCACATTTCCAGGTTCAAAAGGCAATTTAAAAGAAAGAATAGCACCATCTGATACCCTAGATAATAATGGAGAAGGGAAAAAAAATTGATGTAAATAGAATTGATCTGGACAAAATGAAGGAGAAAACAGCCGATTTACCCGGCTTGCTCCCATATGCACATCATAGTGGAAGTGCCATCATCAAACCTGGTGATAAGGGCAAGATTACAGGTAGGGCAGTAGCTGCTATGCATTCTCAGACTGACATGCAGATGGCTCAGATTTATCAACAAATGCAGTTGTTGGCTGATCAGGCCAAGGCTATTAAAAATCGCGTGGAAATATCCGAGCGCATTTATAATACTCCAATGAGTTTTGAACCCTTAATCAATCACCATTATTTTTTGTATGAGAAGGAAGATGGATCAGATTTTTTAAGTATGGTTGCTCCCGAAGAATGGGGAAAGAAAAAAAGATATTCCAAATTTGTTGCTGAAATTAAACTCCTGGCGGATCATACCTGGAAGATCGTCAGAAAGGAACAATGAGACATTTGAAAATCAACAACCTTCTAGAAATACTTAAAACAACTGATCTTTTTGTAGAAGAAGGGCATACTTTGGAAGTAAAAGCTGCCTATTTACAAGGAAAAGGAGAAGAGTTTTTGTTGCAGATTTTTGAGGAGCTTGGAGGAAAAGGGAGCCCGCCGGTACTCGAAAGGTTAAAATTTGACTTTAAAATTAATCGGTTTTTATTGATTTATGATGATGAAGTTCACTTTAATAGGTATAGGTTAAATACCTTAAAATCTGAATTATATGATTTTTTTTCATTTGGGTGGACGGAAACTTATAAAAGGCTTTGCAGGAATTATGAAAAGGAATGTTTGAAGGCAGGTCTTCAGGATAGAATTTGGAATGGGCCTCCTTTGGCTTCCAAAGTATTTGGAAACAGTGAAATCCCGGGTGATTTGTCGGGAAACGGATCGTCTGGATGGAAACTAAATGCCTATAATGACAGCCAATATGATTTATTGACAAGGTTACATGGTTTTAAGCTCATACGGATTTCTATGTATGAAAATCTAATGATCGGAGGTTCCTTAAGAAAACTTGATGATTTACTGTTGCACCCCAATGAAGTTACCCAACAAGGAATTAGAAACTGGCTTCTTCGAAAAATGGAATAAAAAAGCCGTTGAAATATTTCAACGGCCTAAATTTTTTAATATTTAACTTTAAGCAAACAATCCATAAATTTCTCTATCCACTCTTTCCACAATAGAGGAAAAATGATCCGGATGCGCCACAAAATCCATATCATTCACATCGATGACCAAGAGTTTGCCTTTGTCATAATTGGAAATCCAATCTTCATAATGGGCATTTAGATTTTTGAGATAATCAATTCGGATTGCGTTTTCATAATGCCTTCCTCTTTTTTCTATCTGACCAACCAATTTAGGGATATCAGCTTTCAGGTAAATCAATAAGTCTGGAGCTTTGACAAAATTGATCATTGAATGGAAAAGATTAAGATAGTTTTCATAATCCCTTTCCGATATCAGATTTGAATTTTTGAGATTTGCAGCAAAAATATAAGCATCTTCATAGATAGTCCTATCCTGAATAACCGATTGTCCACTTTCTCTAATTCGAGTAATCTGATTGAATCTGCTGTTTAGGAAGTAAACCTGTAAATGGAAAGACCACCTTTTCATATCCTCATAGAAATCGGCAAGATAAGGATTGTTTTCAACCGCTTCGAGCTCTGCATTCCAACCGTAATGTTTTGCCAATTTAATCGTCAAGGTAGTTTTACCACTCCCTATATTTCCGGATACCGCTATATGCATTTCAAATCATTATAAAAGGAAGGAAAGATTGCTTCGATCTCTCCTTCCAAAGTTGTTATATCTAAGATTATTTTTTGAATTGGGGAGAAACAATAAATTCTTTCTCTCCAGGTGTGTATTTATAGAAGCCTTCACCTGTTTTAACCCCTTTAAAACCAGCTTCTACCATATTCACCAACAAAGGACAAGGTGCATATTTTGGATTTCCGAACCCTTCATGCAAAACTTTCAAAATTGAGAGGCAGACATCCAGACCAATAAAATCAGCAAGCTGAAGTGGACCCATTGGGTGGGCCATACCCAATTTCATAACAGTGTCAATTTCTTCAACTCCAGCTACTCCTTCAAATAAGGTAAATATAGCCTCATTGATCATAGGCATGAGGATTCTGTTTGCCACAAATCCAGGATAATCATTAACCTCTACCGGAACTTTTTCGAGATTTCTAGAAAGTTCCATAATTTCCTTGGTCACCACATCTGAAGTGGCATATCCTCTGATGACTTCCACTAGTTTCATTACAGGAACCGGATTCATGAAATGCATTCCTATTACTTTATCCGGCCTTTCAGTAACTGCTCCTATTTTTGTAATTGAAATTGATGAAGTGTTGGAAGCTAGAATGGCCGAATCTTTACACAAAGTGTCCAGTTTGCGGAATAGCTCAAGTTTGATGCTGACGTTTTCCGTAGCTGCTTCCACTACCAAATCTGCATTTTTAACCCCTTCTTCTAATTCTGTGAAGGTTTTGATTCTTCCTAATGCTGAGTTTTTGTCTTCAGTACTCAAAGTACCTTTACTTACTTGCCTGTCGAAATTTCTGGTAATTGTAGCAATGGCTTTATCCAGTGCACTTTGTTGAATATCAATTAGTGACACTTGGTAACCATATTGGGCAAAAACATGGGCGATACCATTTCCCATGGTTCCTGAGCCTATTACAGCAATGTTTTTCATGTTGATTTGGGTTTTATATTCACTTGATTAACAAAATTCATGAAAAAAGGTCTTTGAAAGTAGTCTCTTTCTTTCGGATTTCTTGCCCAAATCTACTTTGAAACTGAAGTAATTCCAATTCCTAATTAGATAATTTGGTTAACTTTGGGCTATGAAAGAATTGGGAAAAATCAACAGCCTTTTAATCAATAGGTTTACTGCAAACGGTGCTTATTTGGCCCTGCATGAAGGTGGAGAGGTGTTGTTGCCAAAAGGATATTTAAAAGGAGATGAAAAGGAAGGTGAGGAGATAGAGGTATTTGTTTACACGGATAGTGAAGACAGGCCTGTGGCGGTGACCAATAGGCCAACAGCCTTGCTTAATGAATTTGGATTAATGGAAGCCAAAGAAATTACCAAGTTCGGCGCATTCGTAGACTGGGGCCTACCCAAGGACCTTTTCGTACCCAAAGCCGAAATGGGTAAAACCATGGAAAAGGGAGGTAAATACCTGGTCAGGGTTTGTTTGGATTATAAAACAGACAGGTTAATTGGTGTATCCAAGTATGAGGATTTTTTGATTACAGATACGCAAGGATTTGAGGTAGGTCAGGAAGTGGAAGCATTGGTTTTTGACATTACGGACCTAGGGTATAAGCTTCTTATTGAAGGTAACTTTGAAGGGTTGATGTATAAAAATGAGACCTTTAAGGACTTAAAGATAGGGGATATCATTCGGGCTTTTGTTAAAAAGCGTAGAGATGATGGAAAGTTGGATATGCAATTGACACCTTTAGGAAGGGAAAAATACGAGGAAGGGGCAGAAAAAATTCTTGAAGTCTTAAAAGTCCGGAAATTTTTACCCCTTCATGACAAATCATCCCCGGAGTCTATTAAAGAAATCTTGGGAATGAGTAAAAAACATTTTAAACAGTCCATTGGTCAGCTTTATAAAGCAAAAAAGATTGCAATAAAATCTGACGGCATTGAACTGACTTAATCCAATTCAAGAATAATGTTTGGAGTGGTGCACAAAACCGCCTTATTCCTTTTGATCGCAATTGGTGCTTTGATCAAATGAGGATTTCTGGTCAGAATGTTCAACCACCCTTCATCATCCCATGTTTTACCAGCTATTTTATTCTGATAATCAGGATGGGCACGGTTCAATAGGTCTTTAGGTCTTAAATTAAGTTTATCTAAAATAGAACGCCAACCTGTCAAGGTTATCCGTTCTTTTTCAATATTGATTTCATTGATGTGTTTGGATACTGACTGCGCATAGGCCCTCATTTGTTTATCAACAGAATGAGCGGGGTTGTAATAGAAGAATAATTCGTTGGGATGCATAGTACATAGGGCTTGGTTTTCAAGGATTAATTTAATATATAATTTCTTGAAAACCAAACAAATACACTTCATAAATAAAATTTGCAGTAGTAGTATAAGGAAGAAAATGTCAATAGATTTAGAAAATTTCAAAAAAAATAGCAAAACAGAATTTTCTTCTAACCAAAAACTTGCTAAAAAATTAAAAAACGTCAAGCCAAAGGTATTGGATGAGATGTTTGAAGAGGCGCATGATAAGAAATTCAAAGAGATGGATTGCCTTTCATGCGCAAATTGCTGTAAAACTACCAGTCCTATTTTTATACAGACAGATATTGAAAGATTGGCAAGGACGTTTAGGATGAAAAGTTCAGCATTTATTGATGAATACCTGCATAGGGACGAAGATGGAGATTATGTGCTGAATTCCTCACCTTGTCCTTTTTTGAATCAGGACAATACATGTTTGGTTTATGAAGATAGGCCAAAAGCCTGTAGGGAATATCCCCATACCAATAGGAAAAATATGCATGGCATTATGAATTTGACCTTAAGAAATACGCTTGTTTGTCCTGCAGTTTTCGAAATATTTCAAGACTTTAATAAAGATTTTAGGAAGTAAGCAAATCTCTTTACTATTTTAGGGTCTTAAACCTATTGAGTAGATAACTATGAATTCAGAAAAGCAGTATTTTTTGGGTGTAGATGTGGGAGGAACCCATTTAAAAATTGGTTTGGTCAGCAGGCAAGGAGAAATTATTTCGTTTGAAAAAATTGATACCGCACCTTACCGGGACAGTGAAATTGGTTTTAATGCCAGTTTTATTGAAGTAATGGGCCAAATGCTGGAGAAATATCCAGAAGTATCCAAAGTTGGCATCGGTTTGCCAGGTTTAATTTCTAAAGACAGAACAACAACGCTTGAGATTCCTGCCATACCAGCTTTGAATGGTTTCAATCTTAAAGGTGAACTCAAAAAAAAATATCCAAAAACCACCTTTTTTCTCGAGAATGACGCTGCTGCAGCTGCATTAGGAGAATATAGATTTGGAAAAAACAATCCTCCCGAAAACTTTTTGTTCATCACCATGGGTACAGGTATTGGTAGTGCCTTGGTTTTGGATGGAGCCATTTTCAAAGGTTCTAGAGGTAATGCCATGGAAATGGGACACATGCTCTCAAGAGGTAATGAAGGTCTAGAGCAATTGATCGGTAGAAAAGGAATCCTTCGAATCATGGAAAGATTTATTCAAGCCTATCCTCGATTGGCCGGAGAGCTTGAAAATAAAGAACTTGGTACCCACTTATTGGTGGATACTGCCAAAGCCGGGAATGAAGTTTCCTTAATGGTTTTTGAAGAGGTGGGTAGAATATTAGGAGAAGCCATCGTCTCTACTATCCGTATTTTGGATGTGACCAATGTCTACTTTGGCGGGGGAATCTCTGCAGGACTGGAATTTATGATGCCTTCTATGGAAAAAACCGTTAGACAATTCCTTACACATTATTATGTAAAGGACTTGAATCTCATGAAAGCTACACTTGAAAATAACGCAGGCACCTTAGGTGCTGCTGCACTTTGCTTTATAGAAGAAGACTAATCGCTTTATAAATTTAACTAAAGAGGTTGGTCATCACACGAGATCAACCTCCTTAGTTTTTGGATAGGTTGCAATATTAATATCCAATTCTCGCCTTAAAGCATTTATGGATTTAAGGTACTGATCGTTACTTCACTGACCTTACTGATGGCATTGAGTCTTAAAATAACCTTTAAAGGTTCTTCTTTTTTTTCTGCAGTAGGGCAATCCGGTCCTGCTTCAATAAAATAAATGAAAAAAGTCTGACTGCGGTCTTCTAATTCTACTTTATCTGGTCTCCCAAATGTCTTGATGATTGCCTGATTGTTTTTTCCGAGTAAATCATTTTTTACCGATCGGAAGTTTTCAATTTCATGTATTCTTAATCCAAGACATCCGTTTCGATCCTCTTTCCATTTATCAAGATCCACACCTACGAGTTCCACTTTTTGGGAACAAGCAGCCATGGTGATTAAAAAAAGTGAAAAACCAATAGATAAAATTTTATTTTTTAACATTGTTTAATTTTTAAATAGTAGTCAAAATTATGTGTTTTCAAGGTGCTGGGATGCCTGCATCAAAAGTAGGTGAGTAAAACAAAAGCTAAAAGCATTCCTTATTTTTAATTTTACTATAAGGCACAAAAAGTCAGAATTGGGCTATTATTCAATGGATTGACTAAAATAAAGCTCATGATGAGGGAAAATAAAGACCATTTGCCTAAAACAGTTTCGGATTTGTCTGCTTTTTAATATTTATATTAGCACCCAAAATTAAAGAATCATGTATTATCGATTTGGTAAAGTATTCCACGTTCTATCCTCACTATTCTTTGTCTTCATGTTGTTGTATACTTATGCGGCACTTCCTGATTTTGTAGCTTATGAAATCAATGATGGAGGCAATCCTGTGAAAGGAATGGATAAAAGCAGTTATTTTTATAGTGCCATTGCATTATTTATCCTTTTGAATCTTGTTCTTATTATTCCTGCAAAATTGATCGAAAACCAAAGTACTCCTAACCTGAAAAGACTTTTTCCGACAGGTGATGTCTTTAGGGATTATATGTTAACCTGGATTTATAGCTTTGTAGGAATTATCAATGCTTCGTTATGTATCATGGCTTTGTTTGTACACAGCATCAACAATCAAAATGAAATCGGAACAGGAAGTTTCGCATTTTTCTTTTACCTGGTACCAATATTTTTTGTAGTTTGGATTGTTGGCCTGTTTTGGATTCTGATCCAAAAATTCAAATCTGTACAGGCAGGCAATTAAAGATATTCATTACCAATAAATTAAATATTAAGTAACCAAATGGCAGAAAACGTACAGTATACCGAGGACAGTATCAAGTCGTTGGATTGGAGGGAACATATCAGGTTAAGGCCAGGGATGTACATTGGAAAGCTTGGGGATGGTAGTGCCCAGGATGACGGGATTTATGTTTTAGTCAAAGAGGTGGTCGATAACAGTATCGATGAACACATGATGGGATATGGCAGGACCATCGACATCAAGATTTCAGAGCATAAAGTAGAAGTAAGGGATTACGGAAGAGGCATACCTTTGGGCAAAGTCATTGATTGTGTATCAAAAATCAATACCGGTGGCAAATATGACTCAGGGGCTTTTCAAAAATCTGTGGGATTGAATGGCGTGGGTACGAAGGCTGTTAACGCGCTTTCAGACTTTTTTAAAGTACAGTCTTTTAGAGACGGGGAAACGAAAGTTGCTGAATTTGAAAAGGGCATTTTGATTGAAGAAAAGAAGATTGAGAAAACCACAGAGAGGAACGGAACCAAAGTGGTCTTTTCCCCGGATGCAACAGTATTTAAAAACTACCATTTCATACCGGAATACCTCGAAAACCAAATCTGGAATTATGCTTTCCTGAATGCCGGTCTAACTATTAATTATAATGGAAAGAAATATTTTTCAGAAAGAGGATTATATGATCTTCTTGAAAGAAAAGTGGATGAGGACAGCATTAGGTATCCAATCATCCACCTGAAAGGGAATGATATTGAACTTGCACTGACACATTCCAACCAATATGGCGAAGAATACTATTCTTTTGTGAACGGCCAGTTTACCACTCAGGGAGGTACTCATTTGGCTGCTTTTCGTGAGGCTTTGGTGAAAACAATCCGGGAGTTCTTTAAAAAGGATTTTGATGCTTCTGATATCAGACAATCTGTAGTAGGTGCAATTGCTGTCAGAGTACAGGAACCCGTGTTTGAATCGCAGACCAAAACCAAACTTGGATCTCAGAGTATAGGTCCTGATGGACCTACCTTAAGGACATTCGTCAATGATTTTGTCAAGACAGAACTGGATAATTATCTTCATAAAAACCCGACTGTTGCAGATGCGCTTTTAAAAAGAATCATGCAGTCAGAAAGGGAAAGAAAGGAAATATCAGGCATCAAAAAGCTGGCAAACGAAAGGGCCAAAAAAGCCAATCTGCATAATAAAAAGCTTAGAGACTGCAGGATTCATTATGATGACAATAAGGCGGATGAGGAACTAAAAAACAGGACCATGCTCTTCATCACAGAGGGTGACTCTGCATCCGGATCGATTACCAAATCAAGGGATGTACAGACCCAGGCAGTTTTCTCATTGAGAGGCAAGCCGCTAAACTGCTATGGCATGACCAAAAAGGTGGTCTACGAAAATGAAGAATTCAACCTACTCCAACATGCACTGAATATTGAGGATGGAATAGAAGGCTTACGTTATAGAAAAATCGTCATTGCTACAGATGCCGATGTGGATGGTATGCATATCCGTCTGTTGATCATGACCTATTTCCTTCAGTTTTTCCCGGATCTTGTCAGAAATGGTCATTTGTTTATACTAGACACACCATTGTTCAGGGTAAGAAATAAAAAGGAAACCATTTATTGCTATACCGATGAAGAGCGGCAAAGGGCAATTCACAAATTAGGAAAAACGGCAGAAATAACGAGATTCAAAGGACTAGGGGAAATTTCACCCGGTGAGTTTGGTAATTTTATCGGTGAAGAAATCCGACTTGACCCCATTATACTGAATAAGGAAACGAAAATCAGTGATCTGTTGAGTTTTTATATGGGTAAAAACACACCTGACCGTCAGAACTTTATTATAGACAATTTGAAAATTGAAAAGGATATCGTATTTGATGACCCTGCAAAGAATTCAGAAGAGGAGGTCAAAGAGGAGAGCGAAGCAGCATAAAAGTTTCGTATGAATTACAGAAATGGAAAGGTTCGAGAATTCCTTTAATTCTAAAGTTTTCACAAGTTGGACAAAATTTCACTTTTAGTGAGACATTAAAGAACTTTAAATGAGTGACATTAACAATATAAACCCTGAGGGAAAGGACGAAAGCTTGCATGATTCCATCCCTGTGACAGGGATGTACAAAGATTGGTTTTTGGATTACGCCTCTTATGTGATCTTGGAAAGGGCTGTTCCAGCCATCGAAGATGGTTTGAAACCTGTACAGCGCCGTATTCTTCATGCCATGAAGGAGATGGATGATGGCAGGTTCAATAAAGTAGCCAACATTATTGGACAGTCCATGCAATATCACCCTCATGGTGATGCTTCCATAGGAGATGCAATTGTGAATCTTGGACAAAAAGATTTGCTTATTGAGACTCAAGGAAACTGGGGAGATATTAGGACAGGAGACAGTGCTGCTGCTGCCCGATATATTGAAGCCAGGCTTTCCAAATTTGCGTTAGAGGTCGTTTTCAATCCGCAGACCACTGAATGGCAGCTTTCTTATGACGGAAGGAAAAGAGAGCCTGTAACACTTCCCGTGAAATTCCCGCTGCTATTAGGTCAGGGGGTAGAAGGTATTGCGGTAGGTCTGTCCACCAAGATTTTACCTCACAATTTCATTGAATTAATCGAAGGCTCTATCCAAATCCTGAATGGAGAAAGGACAAATATTCTTCCTGACTTCCCTACAGGTGGTTTAGCCGATTTTTCAGAATATAATGAGGGCTTAAGAGGGGGAAGAATTAAGGTTCGAGCAAGAATTGAAGAGGAAGACAATAAAACCTTATTAATCAAAGATATACCTTTTGGCACTACTACCAATTCTTTGATAGAATCCATTATCAAAGCAAATGATAAAGGAAAAATTAAAATCAAAAAAGTAGTAGACAATACCGCCAAAGATGTAGAAATACAGATCCAATTGGCTCCTGGTCAATCACCTGATATGACCATAGATGCCTTGTATGCCTTTACAGATTGTGAGGTAAGCATCTCTCCGAATGCTTGCGTTATCATTGAAGACAAACCTATATTCTTGTCTGTCAATGATATTCTTGAGTATAACACTAAGCAAACTAAAGCACTTTTAAAAAGAGAATTGGAAATCAGGAAAGCAGAGTTGATGGAGAAGCTGCTTTTCTCTTCTTTGGAAAAGATCTTTATCGAGAACAAGATATACCGTGATATAGAAGAATGTGAAACCTGGGATGCTGTCATTGAAACCATTGATAGGGGACTTGATCCTTTCAAACCTGACTTTTACAGAGAAATCACGACTGAAGATATTATCAGGCTGACTGAAATCAAAATCAAGAGGATCTCCAAGTTTGATGCTTTTAAGGCTGATGAACTGATGAGCAAGCTTCAGGAAGAACTCAAGGAAGTAAATTACAACTTAAAGCACCTGACTGAATATGCCATCAAATATTACCAAAACTTATTGATTAAGTACGGAAAAGGCAGAGAGCGTAAAACAGAAATCAGAACTTTTGATACTATTGAAGCTACTGTAGTAGCTGCCAATAACGCTAAATTATATGTGAACCGTTCAGATGGTTTTGTGGGATATGGCCTCAAAAAGGACGAGTTTGTTTGTGACTGCTCTGACCTTGATGATATCATCGTATTCCGTCGTGATGGCAAATGTGTCGTCACCAAAATACAGGAGAAAGGCTTTGTAGGCAAGGATATCATTCATGTAGCCGTATTCCGAAAAGGTGATGAACGTATGGTGTATAATTTGATTTACCTTGACGGTACTTCAGGAAAAGCCATGGTCAAAAGATTTCAGGTACTGGCTGTAACAAGAGACAGGGAGTACGACCTTACAAAGGGTACAAAAGGATCAAAGGTCTTGTACATGACGGCCAATCCAAATGGAGAAGCTGAAATTATAACTGTTTACCTCACTCAAGGAGCTAAGGCAAGGATTAAGGTTTTTGATTTTGATTTCAGCACCATAGAAATCAAAGGAAGGGCTGCAGGTGGAAACATCCTTACCAAATATCCTGTGAGAAAGATCCAACTGAAGATGGAAGGAGTATCTACTTTGGGTGGACTGGACATTTACTATGACAGCTCAATCGGTAGATTGAATACAGATCAGCGAGGCAGAAAGATCGGTAACTTCCTTGGTGAAGACAGGATTATTGTTTTTTATAAAAACGGGGATTATGAACTAACCACATTTGAGCTCACCAATAGATATGAGGCCAACAATGTGGTGTTAATTGAAAAATTTGATCAGGAAAAAGTCTTTTCAGCAATATATTATGACGGGGCATCAAAGAATCATTTCGTAAAAAGATTCCTGATTGAAACCACTACGCTGAATAAAAAATTCAATGTTATTTCTGACCACAAGCAATCAGCTTTGGTTGTGATATCTTCGGATAAACAACCTCAGGTAAAGGTATTGTTGGAGAAAGGAAAAGAGAAAGAAGAGGTGGAATATGACTTGGATATGCTTATTGATATAAAAGGGTGGAAATCAATAGGTAATAAGCTTTCATCTTATAAAGTACTTGAGGTAAAATTACTGACCAATACACCTGAAAAACAAGAGTTGAAAGAGGAAGAAAATACTGATGATGATGTAGAGATCGGATCAACTGTGGAATTCAAAATTAAAAAAGATGATGAAGAACAGCTTGGTTTGTTCTAAAATAAAATAGGCTTTCCGAATTGAAAAGCCAGTTCAAAAAAATAAGCCGCATAATTTCAAATTATGCGGCTTATTTAATTTATGCCAATTCTCTTAAATCAACCGGTACAACTCTGGAAACGCCGGCCTCAATCATGGTAATACCATAGATGATGTCCGTGCTGGCCATAGTCCTTTTGTTGTGAGTGACGATGATAAACTGGGACTCTTTGGAGAAGGTCTGTATAATATTGTTGAATTTATCAATATTGGCATCATCCAAAGGCGCATCCACTTCATCAAAAATACAGAATGGTGCCGGCTTAAGCAGGTAAATTGAAAAGAGCAGAGAGGTGGCTGTCAATGTTTTTTCTCCACCTGAAAGCTGATTGATGGTCAATGGTCTTTTGCCTTTAGGCTTGGCCATAATCTCAATTGGGCTTTCAAGAGGATTATCTGGATCTACAAGTTTCAAGTCACAGTCATCTTCTGCAGTGAATAAAGAACGGAACACTTTTACAAAATTTTCCTTAATCTTTCCAAAAGCATCTAAGAAGGTTTCTTTGGCAACCTGATCGATTTCTTTGATGGTTTCTACCAGGGAATTTTTGGCCTTGATCAAATCCTCCTTTTGGGTAGAAATGAAGGTATAACGTTCCTTAATCTCATCATAAGCCTCCATAGCCATAGGATTGATAGGGCCTATTTTTTCTAATCTTTCTTTGGCTTTGTTTACAATTTCCCTGATGTCAGATTCACTAAGATCAAGATAGGCTTCTTCGACTTCAGGATTTTCTTCCATCAATTGGTCAAGGTCTATCTCAAATTCTACACTGAGTCTTTCCTTCAAGCTGGCCAATTTGAGTTTTACCTCGTTCATGGATTGCTGCATCTCATGGATCAAAGTATCCAGTGATTCTTTGGATTTTTGAAGCTCGCGGATCTGCTTATCTGTCTCATCTATCTGCCCTCTTGATGCATAATAATCTTTTTCTGCTTCATTGACACCCTTTTCAATACCTTCCTTTTCCGCATACAATTCAATCAATTCGTCGTCCTTGATTTCATTGTTTTCCAGTAATCCTTTTATTTCCTGATCAATAGTACTTAGTTCAGCCTGTGACTTTTCAATTCTTTCCTTACTGCTTTCGAAAGTGGCTTGCTTAAACTCAATTTCCTGTTCAAGACTGTTAACTCTATTCAGTTGTTGATGATAGAGGATATTTTCCTGGTTAAAAGCTGCAGACTTTTGGCTAAAATTTTCATTTTCCGATTGCAAATAGATATTGATTTCTTCCAGCTCCAGTTCTAAAGCTTCAAAAGCAGCCTTTTCATTTTCAAGGTCAGGAAGGATAGTCTGAAGACTGATTTGAATCGATTCAATCCTGTCAATGATATCCTCTCTTTTATTGGCATTTGAAGACAGTAATTCAGCTAGCTGCTCCTTTTTCGTCCTGATCGAAATATACTCCTGATTGACTTCATTGATCGCCAGTTGAAGCTTTTCGATAGAAGATTTATAGCTGACTTCCTTTAGTTTAAGAAGATCACTCAGCTTGTTATCCAAATTGGACCTGGTGGCTGATACTTTTTTGTTCAGCTCTTTGATTTCTTTTTCAAGCTTTTCGAGATTTTTGGCCCGGCCTATTCTTTTTCCTTCAAAAAGACCCACTGATCCTCCTGAAATACTGAATTTTCGCTTGGTAAACTTTCCGCTTTCGGTAATGAAAACTGCGCTATTATCAAGAGGGAAATCATGATATTCTCCCTTTACGATGTAAACATCATCCAGGATAAATCCGATCAGTTTGGCATATTTTTCATCGTATTCAATTATTTCCGTAGCAGGAATGGCGTTTGGAAATAATTTGGTTTGGCTGGGATGAAAACTGTTGAAATGCTCTAATACAAAGAAATTGGCTTTTCCTTTGGCTGAATCACTTAATAGATTGACTGCCGCAATAGCCTGAGCTTCTGTTTCCACTACATAATAATTCATGTAGTTTTCCAGATAATTTTCAATGGTCACCCTGAACCTTTCTTCAGTGGTCAGGATATCTGACAGCAAGGGTGTTTCTTTTGCCCAGTTGGAATTTTTCTTCAAAAATTTAATGGCCTCAGGAAACCCTTCCAGGTTCTCCACCAAAGATTTGGTCAAATTATATTCATTTTGACGGGCATCAAGCTTACGTGAAGTTTGGGTTACTTCCTCACGGATCATTTCGATCACGCGGTTGGCTTCTTCAATTTTTTGTATCTGGTCTTCTTCTTTGGCTTTGATATTTTGAAGTTCTACAGTTTTAGCATCAAGTTCATCCTTGAGTACCAATATTTTTTCCTCAAACTCTGCCAAATTGGATACCTGACTACTATCATCAAAAGCTGTCTTTTCCAACTCCTGTTTCAAAGTAGAAAGCTGTATTTGTTTGATTTCCTGATCCTTAGAAAGTTGATAGACAAGATCCTTTTTGGAAGAAAAATTTCTGGATAGAACCTTTTGCTTTTCCTGCATTTCGGTCAGTTCAGCTTTTTTAGCCTCATAAGCAGAGCGGAGTTCTTCCACAATAAATTCTTTTTCGCTTAAAAGCTTTTGTGCAGATTCCTTTTCTTGTTCCAAAGAACGGATACTGAATCCCGCACGGTCATTTGATTTCCTGTCGGTATCAATGGTTTCACGGAGCTTTTGGGACCTGTCTTCGAGAAATCTCAGCCGTTCATTTTTGATTTTTTTATCGCTTTCAAACTGTCTGATTTTATTGACATGTTCATTGAGCGTCTTTTGCCTTGAAGCAAGTAATTTTTCTTTTTGGATAAGGTCAGCCTTAGTATATTCCAATAAAGCTTCTTTTTCAGAGATTTTGGTATTAACAGCTAATTTGCTGTCCAGTTCCTGTTGTACCTTTTGGTTAAGGGATATTAAAGCTTCAGAATGTTTTTCTACAGACTTTTTGGCCAAATTGATACTGGCCTCTTTATATTCTTTTTTGATTTCAAAGTACTTGGCTGTTTGTTTTGCCTGCTTTTCAAGACTTTTAAGATTTTTCTCTATTTCAAACAAAACATCTTCTACACGTTCCAGATCTGCATCTGTATCTTCCAGCTTCCTTAAGGTTTCCTTTTTTCTGGTTTTGAATTTTGAAATTCCGGCAGCTTCTTCAAATAGATCTCTTCTTGAATTATTCTTGTCATTGAGTAATTCATCGATCATTTTCAATTCAATAATAGCATAGCTGTTAGAATTGATACCTGTATCCATAAACAGGTTGGTAATATCCTTCAAGCGGCAAGCCACACCATTCAGCAGGTATTCACTCTCCCCACTTCTGTAATAACGGCGTGTGATGGTGACGTGAGTATATTCGGTAGGAAGAAGGTTTTTGGTGTTTTCAAAAGTCAGGGAAACTTCCGCCAAATTGGTAGGCTTTCGGTTTTTGGTACCATTGAAAATCACGTTTTCCATTTTATCAGAGCGGAGCATTCTGGACTTTTGTTCACCCAAAACCCACCTGATTGCATCCACAACATTGGATTTGCCGCATCCATTTGGACCCACCACACCGGTAATTCCTTTGTCAAAATGGATGACCATCCTGTCACCAAAACTTTTAAATCCTTTTATCTCGAGCTTACTCAGCAGCATCCTAAAGCAATTGAATTTGTACAACGAACAAAATTAACCTATTTCAGATATTTACCAAGACTTGGCTGACTATGCCTTTTTAACTATCTTGGACAACATAAAACAATTGTGCCGTGGATGCAGGAAATTTAATATATATCGTCGCTGTAATTATCTATTTCATTTATAGTGCCTTAAAGAAAAATAAAGGACAGGATGAAATTGATTTGCCGGAAAAACCACAAGAACAAAGCAAGCCTGTCTCTTTTGAAGATTTGTTGAAAGAAATCCGTCAAGGGCAACAGGCGAGAGAAAAGGATTTGAGTACAAGCGGTCAGGGTAATGCTGTAGGAGATAGAAAACCTGTGCCTGCCCACTACGATGATCCAAATCCAAGGAGGTATCAGGCTGAAGTTAAAAAGCAGCCAAAAGCATTTGAAAAGTTTCAGGGGGAAGTTTCCGAAAGGGAGCGTCCCAAATTGATGACCTTGGACGAACAGGTCAGACTGACCGGATCAATCGAGGGAATAAAATCTTCTCTGCAAACTGAATCTTTGGAAAAAGAGCAAGGTGAAAATAAATATGCAAAGCTTCTGAAAAACCCTGAAACAGTAAAAGATGCGGTAATTCTAAGTGAAATTTTGAACCGAAAGCATTTTTAAGATTTTTATATATTCGACAATTAATGTCTAAAATTTCTGAACTGTTTGGCTATTTATTATATTTTGGGTCTGAACAGTTAACATTATGTCAAAATCAAATTCAGTAGAGCAGCAAAAAATTCTCAGGGTTTTTAAATTAATCAATTTACTGAGAGGAAATATTGGTAAACCTGTCCATAAACTGGCAGAATCACTGCAAACAGATCCGCGGACAATTTACCGTTATTTCAAACTGCTTGAAGCATTGGGTTTTGAGATTGAAAAAAAGCATTCCAAGTTCCGCATTGTGGATCGCGTAGAAAATCCTACTGAATATGCATATGGAACATTCAGTGAAGAGGAAATCCTGTTTATGAATGAATTGGTCAACAAAAGCAGCCATAAAAACCTGCTTAAAGATTCTATTCTTCAAAAAATCAATATTCGATCGGATTTTAGACAAAGTGTAAATCAGCTATTCAATGCTAATCTGGGTATTTTTGTAGACTTGATTTCCAGGGCCATTAAGGAACAAAACCAGGTTATATTGAGCGACTATTATTCCCTTAGCTCTGACTCTGTCTCGGACCGTTTGGTTGAACCCGTCGCATTCAACAATAATTTTGATTCTATTTATGCTTTAGAGGTCGAAAGTAAAGAGATGAAAATGTTTAAAATTGAAAGAATAGGAGAGGTTTTATTGACCTCTAAGCCTTTCAAATATCAAGCATTACACCAACCTTTAGAGCAAGGGCTTTTTGGATTTACCGGAAAAAACCAATTCCCTGTACATCTCAAACTATCCAAAAAAGCATACCAATTGATGATGGAGGAGTATCCGGACGCCAAACCTTTTACCTATTCCAAGAATAGGAACCAATATTTTTTTGAGGGGAAGATACCCCAGCTGCCTGGATTGGCTAGATTCATATTGGGTTTGCCCGGTGAAGTAAAAGTCTTGGAAGGGGAGGAGTTGAAAGTCTATCTGACAGAACAATTGGATAAAGCAAAATATTTCTGATAAGAAAAGGGTAAAATAAAAAAAGGTTGGACAGGTTTTGCACCTGTCCAACCTTTTTAACGGGTTATTACAGTAAGATCAACCTTGATGTTCGTCTCTAAGCAAATCATTGACAGTTTTTACAGGATTGAATGTGATCAATGGAACTTCCACAAAAACGGTATTCCAATCTGCCATAGAACCGTTCCATAACCCAGGTAATTCCTGCGCTTTTAAGTCCCTGCCACTTTTTGACTTTTCGGTAATAAAGCCTGTACGCAAATCCCTATATGCCAACAAGTTGAATTTCTCACCTTTGTAATTTTTGGTAGCACAAACCAAATCAACTGGATTGAAGTGGGTTGAAGCTTGTAAAATTTCTTTTTGCTTTAAGTCTGACAGATCAATTTGGGCTGTTTCGGCTATTTGAAGAGAAAGAGAACCATCATCCTCTTTCACCCAAAAAGGACCGCCACCAGGTTCTCCTGTATTTTTCACCATCCCGCATACCCTTATCGGTCTATTTAGCTTGGAAATCAAATAATCTGCTTTTTCCTTGTCAGACAATGAGGCATAACCATCGGGCAATTTTCCCTCTAATACCTCCGTAATAACCTTTTCTCCAATCTTGATAGTGCTTGGTTTGTTGTCTGTTTCCAATCTTTTCAGTGCGTCAAAGACCTTTTCCTGGATTTCCAACAATAAACCGCCTATGGCTATTTTATAGTCTCTCGTTGTGTTTTTAAGTCTATCAGGGACGACATTGTCAATGTTTTTGATAAATATTATGTCACCATCAATTTCATTTAGATTTTCCAAAAGGGCTCCATGGCCAGCTGGTCTGAACAATATGCTTCCGTCATCTTCAAAAAATGGTTGATTGTCCATATCCACAGCAATGGTATCGGTAGATTTTTTCTGTTGAGAGTAACTGACGTCAAACTTGACACCATATTCCTTTTCAAGTTTGGGTTTGACCAATGCTACTTCTGCTTTGAATTTCTCTTCATGTTCAGGAGAAACTGTGAAGTGTAACCTTACCGTATTCTCAGCACCTAAAGCATACATCACCCCTTCGATAAAATGCTCATAAGTAGGCGTTCTGTCGTGGTCTGCGTAATGATGGAATTTCAGTAATCCCTTCGGCAACTGACCATATCCCAGGCCATTATCATTTAATAGATGACTGATAATCAATTGATACTGTTGACTGGAAAGGGCTTTAGAAAGACTTGAACCCGCTTCTTTTAGACTGTTATCAAGGTCATCATAAAATGCAAACCTATCAATATTTTGAATAAACTTTTGGACAAAAGAGCTTTTTGAAATGTCCCCATCACCCTCTAAAAATGAAAAAAGATCCTTGAACATCCTGGAAGCAGCACCACTTGCCGGAACAAATTTTATAATTTTTTTAGTGTCTGTTTTAGCCGGATAGGTATCCTGAAAATCACTGATTTCTGATTCCGTCAATACCTTGATACCATTTCCAATTGTGGCAGCTTCAACAATCGGAAGAAAAGGGAAGCCCTCCTTGAAATTTTTCAGCTGTTCCTTGACTTTTTCCAGGGACATTCCCTGCTCGGTAATTTGCTTTTCTAGGTTTGAATCCATGGTTGATTTTGGTTAAATAATAAAAGTTTAATATATAAACTGGACGGCTCTAATAAAAATTTATTGATTCCATTCCGAAAAAAAACTTTGTGACTTTGAAATTGATAAAATCAAAACCAATCCCTAAATGCTATAATTGCCCTGCAATTTCAAACTTGATTTTATCCCCACTACGTTTTTGGGCGAGCACATTCAGGGAAATATTGTCTATCTGTAATATTCTTGGATATCCTCCTGTCACCTGGGCATCCCGCATTAGGATGATTAATTTGCCGGAAGGAGTCATCTGAACAGTACCTGGATAAACTGGTGAAGTAAGAATCTGTGGCAGGTCATTTGAAATTTCTTCTTTTAACTGATATGCCATTCTATTGACCAAATCAGAAATTGAAAAGGCCTTATTGCTGATTCTATTTTTCAACAACTGGGGCAAAAGGTCCCATTCAGGTCCTGGATAAGCTTTTATAATTGAAGTCCTGTACCAATCTGACCGGACTTTGGCTTTCAAGTCAACTTTTGGATAAAATCTTCCTTCTTCAGAAAGATAGCAAATACTATCATTTTTCTGGATCCTGTCTCTTGGTGTTATCATAGGGTACCAGCTTTTGCTGCCTGCTATTTCCTCCGACTCAAAGCCACCCTGTATTCCCATATATAACCATTGGCCCTTTCTAAACTTCAATATACTGACAGTATCATCCGGTTGGATTTCCACTACTTGCCCCATCTTGATATACTGTTTGTTATTCAACAAAATGTCTGCATCGGATCCGGCAAAAACAATCCTTGTAGCCATTTCAAAAACCATTTCAGGTCCTACACCGGACATTTCCAGAACAGCGGCTCCCTTATTGTTTTGCAGGATAAAATTGACCTGAGCCAAAGAGTACCTGTCCATGGCACCTGAATAAGGAACCCCAAATTGGGCATAACCAAAGCGCCCCAAATCTTGAACTGTAGTGATAAGTCCAGGCTTCCGGAAGTGGATATATGCAGGAACCTTAATCATAATGTATTTGGTATAAGCCTTTTTCTGATAAGTCTTTTATTCTTCGAAATTCAATCTTGTTGATTTCCTGAAACCTGATTTTATCCCCGATTTGTGCTATTGACGGAGGACTTTTCGAAATGTCAAACAATTTGATTGGCGACCGTCCTATAGCATGCCAACCTCCTGGGCTATCCATTGGGTAAATACCCGTTTGTTGTCCTCCTATAGCTACGGTTCCTTTTGGCAAAAACCTATCAGGATTGGACTTTCTTGGAGTATAAAGCCTTGGATTTAATCCTCCCAAATACATGAATCCAGGCAAAAATCCATAGAAATGCAGCAAATAGGAAGGTTGGGAATGTAACCTGATCAACTCTTCCACCTCCATTCCATGAGTTTTTGAAAGGTTGGGAAGGTCTTTTCCAAATTCAATATCATAGCAAACCGGAATAACCCAGGTTTTTGACTTGAATTCAAAAATTTTGTTCGGGAGCACTTTAATTTCTTCTAATAAATCCTGGCAGTCCTTATCAGTTATCTCAAATTGGAGCTTTAAAGAAAGGGTATTGAAGCCAAACCTTATTTCTTTGATGCCTTCTTTATATTCCTTTTCCAAAAATTCCTTTACCTTCATCTGATCTTTGAGAATCTCTACCGAGATTTCTTTTGGCCAAATAAACTCGATCAATTTACTGTGCGTCTGATAATAGGAAATCTCCATTTTTTTAGATGTTTAGATTTACCCTGATAGTCTTTAGAATCTCTACTGCCGAAGGATTGTCTCCATGTATGCATAAGGTTTCGGCTTTAATCGGGACCAATTCACCCTCAATTGTTTTAACTTTCCCATATAACATCATTTGTTTGACATGGTCAAGAACTTCTTTAGGATCTGTCAGCAAGGCTTTAGGATGACTTCTTGAAACCAAAGTAAGATTAGAATGATAGGACCTATCAGCAAAGGCCTCCGTGATTATCGGAACATTATTTTCCAAAGCTAGTCTTTCGATTACTGAATTTGGGGGAACATATAGGTTTACCCCAGGAAAATTACTCATGACCTGAATAAGAAGACCTGCTATTTCAGGATCTATAGCTGCTTCATTGTACAAAGCCCCATGCGGTTTGATATGATGAAATATCGCCTGCTCTTCTTTACAGATATTTTCAAAAAGCTTCAGTTGCGCCATTATAGAACCCTTTAAATCCGAAAAGGGAATTACCAGTTTTTTCCTCCCAAAATTCTCCCTGTCAGGGTAGGAAGGATGTGCTCCGATTTTCACAAGATTCTTTTTAGCCATCCGGATGGACTTTCGGATACTGAACTCATCACCTGCATGGCCGCCACAAGAAATATTACAGCTATCTAGCAAAGGCATGAGTTGGTTATCATTATCCAAACCTTCTCCTAAGTCACAATTGATATCCATCATCTTTTGAACCATCATAAGTTAAAATTAAAAAGATATTTGATTCTTCCTTGTAGTTTGAGAGATAAAGCAAATCAGAAATCGAGAAAACTATTTAACCTTGATTTATTGTGCTTTGGAATTTCCCCTAGACCTATTTCATCCAGCTTAATCATTTGTGGTAAATTCCTACCTTTGTCTTCGCAATAAAGAATATAGACATGTTTGAATATAACCCGGAAAAGCATTATCCCAAAGAAACAGAGAGCAGGGTAGTGATCCGTTTTCAGGATTGTGACCCACTTCAGCATTTGAACAATGCCAAATATTTTGATTATTTTTTTAATGCCAGAGAAGACCAGGTCCCTAAGTTGTATGGTTTGGAAATGATCGATATGATCAAAAAATATAAGGCTGCTTGGGTAGTATATAACCACAACATCTCTTATGTAAGGCCAGCAAGGGTAGGGGAATGGGTCAGAATCATGAGCAGATTATTGTGGTATAACCATAATACCGTGGTTTTGGAATATTATATGACCGATGATTCCAAATCAGAACTCAAGACAGTGCTCTGGACAACAATGCGTTATGTGACGGTCAAGGAAGGTATATCTACAGACCATGAAGGTGCAGTGTTAGATTTCTTGAAAGCTACCAGTGAGAACCTTGACATTACCAATATGTCAATCGGAGATAGGGTTAGATCCCTGAAAAATAGATTAATAGAAGGTTAATTGTGAACGTAGTCAAACATTTTGTGTACGCTTTTGTACACAAGATGTTTTTTTATTTCCGGGGATACGGAATTGCGATTTTTTTTGAAAAATAATTTTTCGAAAAACATAAATTAAGATGCAACCTTTTGAATACAATTTCATTAGCTTTTTTGGCTTTATAATGTCCGCTTTCGTTTCATTTGGACGTAATGTTGTAGTGATTCGATACAGTTTTTTGGTATTTCTATATCTTATTCAAAACATTCATTTACAGTATTTTATATTTTTTACGTGAAAACGGATCTTATCTCATGCTGAATTATGAAAGGTGATTTTGATTTGGTACAGAAGATGGATAATGAGAAAGTACCAACTTAAAAAAACCACAAAAATGAAAAAGTTTCTCACATTCGCATTGGCCGCTACACTAGGTGTAGCCAGCTTTGCAAACGCAAACAATGAAAAAGTTTCTTCCTTAGCTGAAGTTAAAAGCAGCAACAACAGGGTAAGAGTCGTGCTTAAAGAAGGATTAGGAAAAGTAAGGCTAGCTCTATTGGATGAGGAAGGCAAAAGACTTCACCAGCAAACTGTATTTGTCAAAAATGATGTTTTGGTACCCTATAACTTAACTGAACTTCCGGCTGGAGTTTATCATTTGATGATTGAAAACAGCAGCAAAGGATCAGAAAATGATAGGGTAATCTATGAAATCGAAAGAGAAGAAGATCCTGTAAGTCTCCCATTGACAGCATACAGAAAGGACCTTAATGAAAATTCTGTAAAGGTTTCTGTCATTGGCCTTGATGAGCCAGGAGTTCAGGTACAGTTCAGTGATAGATTGGGAAAAGAGATTTATTCTGAGGTTGTGGAACATCCAGGGGCTTTTTCAAAGATTTATACCTTCAAAAACATGAAAGCTAAAGATGTGAATATTCACCTGGTGGACGCAAAAGGCAGAACAAAAGATCTTTTCTATTAGTCAACGTCCAACCATTTTTAAAGAGCCCGAATTAAACTTCGGGCTTTTTTCATTTTTGGAAGTGCTCCGCTCAGAATTACATCAACGGCATGATGCCTTTTCAATTTTTTACCATTTTTGGGATATCAATAAATATAACAATCCAAATAATAATTTAGACATGAAGTTACAAAGTCAAGCTAGCCTGATGATTTTGGCCCTTTTAATTTGGTCAAGCCAAGTATGGGCACAGGAAAAAGTGGATTTGGAAATGATGTACCGGATCAAATCCGAAGGTATAGGAAATTCACAAATTCAGAATTTATCTTTTCACCTAACCGACTTTTTAGGGCCTAGACTTTCAGGTTCTACCAATTTGAGAAATGCTAGAGCATGGTCAATGGAGAAGTTTCAGGAGTGGGGATTGAGCAATGTTACTGTTGATTCTTATGGCGAATTCGGAAGGGGATGGAATGTGAAGAAGTCTTACATTGCCATGAAAGAACCCTACTATGCCCAAATTATAGGCTATCCAAAAGCATGGACAGATGGTACGAAAGGTTTGGTTGACGCTGAAGTCATGTTATTGGAAATTACCTCCGAGGCAGATTTCGATAAATATAAAGGAAACTTAAAAGGAAAGGTTGTCATGACTCCAGCTAATTTACAGGTGTCTCCGGCATTTGAAGCTGAAGCAAGAAGATGGACTGATGAAGAACTCGAAGACAGGAAATCGATCTCAATCGGTGGCGGCGGAGGTAGATATACTCCTGAAATGCTGGCGCAATTGAGGGCACAAAGAGCATTAGATCAAAAATTGACAGAGTTTTTGTTAAATGAGGAAGTTGGATTGAGAATCACAGGAACCAGAGGAAGCTTTGGAACGGTGTTTCATACTAGATCCGGTTCATACAGTACAGACAAGAAGCCTACCACCCCGGAAATAGAAATTGCAGCTGAACACTACGGCAGGATCTATAGATTGATCAAAAACGGAAAACCAGTAAAAATTGAAGCTGAAGTACAGGTAGAATGGTTGGATGATGATTATAATGGATATAATGTATTGGCTGAAATCCCTGGAACTGACAAATCCTTAAAATCAGAAATTGTCATGTTGGGTGCTCATTTGGATAGCTGGCATGCCGGAACAGGTGGGAATGATAACGCAGCAGGTGTTGCTGTGATGATGGAAGCCATCAGAATTCTGAAAACTTTGGGAGTACAGCCAAAGAGAACAATCAGGATAGCCTTATGGGGTGAAGAAGAACAGGGCTTACATGGCTCTAGAGGTTATGTGCAGAAATACGTAGCAGACAGGAATACTAAGGAAAAGAAAGCTGAGTGGGATAAAATATCAGCCTATTACAATTTGGATAATGGCTCGGGTAAAATCAGAGGTATCTATGTAGAAGGTAATGATATGGTTGTTCCAATTTTTGAAAAATGGTTTGAACCTTTCCACGAATTAGGGGCAAACACCGTTACTAGAAGGAATACCGGATCTACAGACCATGTCCCATTTGAAGCAGTGGGCATACCTGGATTTCAGTTTATACAGGACCCAATTGATTACGGAAAAGGTTATCATACCAATATGGACGTTTATGAGCGCATGCAATTATCCGATATGACCCAAGCGGCAGTTATTATCGCTGCATTGGTATATAATACGGCACAAAGGGATGAAAAACTTCCCCGAAAGCCTTGGAATTAAGCGAAATAGAAATCAATCAAAAACGGGAGAACATAAGTCTCCCGTTTTTTTATCCTCTTTATCGGAAATGTCCGCCAAATATTTATTGGTAAAAAACCATTAATTTTATATTTTTAGACCAAATTAATAAACATTATACCTTAGTTTCAGGATTTAATTTTGATTTGATATAAACCCAAGTAGTAAATGTATAAAGTACTAAGAACTATCTACAATGAGGAGCATGAAATGTTCCGTCAGTCTTTAAGAGACTTTATTGCCAAAGAAATCACGCCATTTAATGCCGAATGGGAAAAGAATAAAATGGTTTCCAGGGAATCTTGGAAAAAGTTAGGGGATAATGGTTTTCTCTGTATTCAGGCACCGGAGGAATTCGGTGGATTAAATATCCAGGACTTTAGGTACAATGCTATTTTTGTAGAAGAATTAGGGTTGAGTGGATGCTCTGGACCGGCAATTGGTTATCCTTTGCACAATGATATTGTGGCGCCGTATATACTGCATTATGGAACAGAAGCAGCAAAGGCCAAATATATTCCTGGGATGATCAGTGGTGACTTGATTTCAGCTGTGGCCATGACAGAGCCTGGAGCGGGAAGTGATTTGCAGGCAATCCGTTCGACTGCCGTGGACAAAGGAGACCACTACTTGATCAATGGATCCAAAACTTTTATAACCAATGGTTATCTGGCAGATGTGGTCGTTGTAGCCGCTAAAACAGATCCCACAAAAGGAGCCAAAGGGATCAGCTTATTCATCATTGATAAGGATATGGCCGGTTTTTCTAAAGGTGTCCCTTTTGAAAAAGTTGGATTGCATGCACAGGATACCTGTGAACTGTTTTTTGAGGATGTAAAGGTTCCAAAGGAGAACTTGTTGGGTAAAGTTGGGGAAGGGTTTAAATACCTGATGACAGAACTTGCTCAAGAAAGGTTGATCGTAGGTTTGGCCGCCATTTCATTGGCGGAATCCACTTTTCTTAGCACAGTAGACTATGTAAAGCAGCGTCAGGCGTTTGGGAAAAGTATCTCTGAGTTTCAAAACACCAGATTTAAATTAGCAGAAATGGGTGCCAAATTGGAACAGGGAAGAATCTATGTTGATCAATTGGTCATGTTGCATAATGAAAAGAAAGTTGATTCTGCTATGGCTTCATCAGCAAAATATCTCTTAACGGAACTTCAATGCTGGGTTTCTGATGAGTGTGTACAGTTACATGGTGGCTATGGATACATGTGGGAATACGGAGTAGCAAGAGCATTTGCAGATGCCAGGGTCCAGAGAATTTATGCCGGAACCAATGAAATCATGAAAGAATTGATAGTGAGAAAAATATTGGAATAACCAAGTTGATCTTTTCAGAAGAAACCACTTTTCAGGCATTGGAAAGTGGTTTATTATTTTTATAAACAAACATTTATCCTTTATATTTAGTCCTCTGTTTAGAGGATTAAATCATTACAACCCAAATAATAAGACCTAAATATGCATAATTTTCCTTGGTTTAAATTTTACCCTGAAAGCGTAGATTCTGAAATCAATGTGACTGCTTACAGCTCAGTGGTCAACCTTTTTGAAGAAAGTGTAAGCAAGTATGGTGATGCCATCGCCTATGAGTGCATGGGTAAAACCATGACATTCAATGAAATAGATCAGTATTCAAAGAAATTTGCTTCTTACCTTCAGAATGATCTCAATATGAAAAAAGGAGATAGGGTGGCTATTCAAATGCCAAACTGTCTTCAATATCCTGTTGCCTTATTTGGAACGCTCAGAGCAGGAATGGTAGTGGTAAATGCCAATCCGCTGTACACCTCAAAAGAGATGAAGCATCAATTTGAGGATGCCGGAGTGGATGCCATAGTGATTTTGGCAAATTTTGCGAATAACCTGGAAAAAATCAGACAGGAAATCAAAGCCAAGCATATTATCATCACTGAATTGGGAGATATGTTGGGCGGCCTAAAAGGAACGATTGTCAATTTGGTGGTCAAGCATGTGAAGAAAATGGTGCCTGCCTTTAATCTACCAAGAGCCATCAAATGGAAAACCATGATGGCAAAAGCAAATGCCTCCAAGTTTAGAATTGAGAAAATGACTTTAGCAGATACTGCTTTTCTCCAATATACAGGTGGAACAACAGGAGTTTCTAAGGGCGCTGAGCTGACACATGGAAATATTGTAGCGAATATGCAGCAAATATCTGCCTGGATGAAGCCGAAATTAAAGGAAAAAGAAGAGGTTGTCATAACTGCTTTACCCCTTTATCACATATTTGCCCTAACGGTCAACTGTCTTGCGATGATGAAAATTGGGGCCCACAACGTACTGATTACCAATCCCAGAGACATGCCTGGTTTTATCAAAGAATTGGCTAAGCATAAGTTTACAGTGATTACTGGTGTAAATACCTTGTTCAATGGATTGATGAACAATGAAGCTTTTGCCAAATTGGATTTCAGTCCGCTTAAAGTAGCTGTTGGGGGCGGTATGGCCGTCCAAAAAGCAACAGCCGAAAAATGGGAAAAGATTACAGGTGTACCATTGGCAGAAGGTTATGGATTAACTGAAACCTCTCCTGTGGCGACATGCAACCCAATTGATGGTACAGAAAGGATAGGAACAATCGGTATTCCACTTCCCAATACGGATGTCAAGATCATTGATGATAATGGTAATGACCTATCTATTGGAGAAAGGGGTGAACTTTGCATTAAAGGTCCTCAAGTGATGAAGGGATATTGGGAAAAACCAGATGAAACAGAAAAAGTCATGGAAGGTGACTGGTTCAAAACCGGAGATATTGCCATCATGGATGACGATGGTTTCATCAAAATTGTAGACAGGAAAAAAGAAATGATTTTAGTATCTGGCTTCAATGTCTATCCAAACGAAGTTGAAAATGCCATCGCTCTACATCCAAAAGTTTTGGAAACAGGTGTAATTGGCATGCCTGATGACAAATCAACCGAAAAAGTGGTAGCATATGTTGTCCCTAAGGATAAATCCGTAACAGCAGAGGAAATCATTGCACATTGCAGGGAAGAGCTTACCAATTATAAAGTTCCTAGAGAGGTTTACTTTGCTGATGAATTACCCAAAACTAACGTGGGTAAAATTCTGAGAAGAAAGATCAAAGAAATGCATGAAAAAACTGTCTCGAAATAAACTTAGATAAAAAATGGCCATCCACAGAGGTGGCCATTATTTTTTAATATGCCACTTGTATAAATTCTTTATTATGAAGGGATTTTACCTGAATTCTTAGTATTTTTTCAAACACTATTTTCTGAAAATATGGTTTACGACTACATCATCATTGGAGCTGGTTCTGCAGGTTGTGTTCTGGCCAATAGACTATCGGCTGATCCCAATATCTCAGTTTTACTTCTAGAAGCTGGCATCAAAGATAGGAAAACTGAAATCCATATTCCAGGAGGCTATTCACAGCTTAACCGTTCTGAGGTGGATTGGGCTTTTTGGACCGAACCACAAGTACACCTAGATGGTCGCAGAGTTTTTATCCCAAGAGGAAAAGTTTTAGGTGGAAGCAGCAGTACAAATGCGATGGCCTATGTTAGGGGAAATAAAGCTGATTTTGATGAGTGGGCTTCTTTAGGTAATGAAGGTTGGTCCTACGAAGAAGTTTTACCCTATTTTACCAGATCTGAACATAATGAAAATTTTGAGGGTTCTTATTACGGAAAAAACGGTCTTTTAAATGTTGCGCATTCTTCCGAACCTCATCCTTTGGGAAAAGTTTTTATAGATTCCTGTGTAGAAAAAGGGATTCCTTTTAACCCTGAATACAATGGAAAGGAGCAAATGGGAGCGTCTATGCTTCAGTTTACCATTAAAAAAAATCATCGCCATAGCACTGCCACTGCTTTTCTGAAACCTGTGTTGGATAGAAAAAATTTACATATCAGAACATCCTGCAGGGTATCCAAAATCATCATTGAAAATCAACAGGCCAAAGGGGTAGAAGTCATTCATAAGAATGGCAATAAGGAGGTTTTTGATTGTAAAAGGGAAGTGATTTTAAGTGCTGGGGCTTTGCAATCCCCACAGATTTTGATGCTTTCTGGAATAGGTGATCCTCAGTATCTGGAAAAGTTTGGTATTCCTGTTCAGCATAACCTCCCGGGAATTGGTAAAAACCTGATAGATCATGTTTGGTCCGGTGTAACCGCCTGGTCCACTGTTCCCACAAATAATGATATAATGAAGCCATTCAATCAGATCAAAGCTTTATTGAAGTTTTTGTTTTTCAAGAAAGGACCTTTGGTCAATGGACCGTTGACAGCCAATGCATTTTTGACATCTAAAGAAGGTTTGGACCGACCTGATCTTCAATTTCATTTTGCTCCTTGTGGTGTTAGGGAGGATTATAGTACAGATATTTATGACCTTAAAACCTATCCCAGAAAAAGTGGCTTGGGGCTTTTGGTCATTTTAATTAGACCTGAAAGCAGAGGATTTATAGGTTTAAATTCAGCAAATCCTTTAGACGCCCCTTTGATCCAGCCCAATTTACTTTCTGATTCAAGAGACATGGAGGTTTTAAAAAAAGGAATACTGAAGGCTAAAGAAGTACTTGAGGCAAAGGCTATAAAACCCTACCATAACGGGCAGATATATTTTCCCAAAAAATTCGATGATGCCAGTTTGGAAGAACATATTAAAAAAAGTCTGGAAACCCTTTACCATCCGGTGGGAACATGCAAAATGGGCAATGATGACATGGCAGTAGTAGATGAAAAATTGAAAGTTCGTGGGATTACTGGACTTCGGGTTGCAGATGCTTCCATTATGCCCACGATTATTTCAGGAAACACTAATGCTGCCTGCATCATGATCGGTGAAAAAGCTTCTGATATGATACTGGGAAAATAAATACCGCAAAATACCTTAAGGATTATCGATAATGAGGACGCATCTAAGGATTGAAACCGGGTTTTAGATGAGGATTCTAAAACCCTATTCCTCTCTCATAAAATAGACCTCAGCAATTTTACCATTTTTGATCTTATAGATGGCTATTGCTTTAACCGGAGGTTCTGATTTGTTAATAGTTACTTCCTCTTGGTCAATGACTGTATTTCCCATGACTATCCTGTTGACTAACCTACAATGAAGGTCAGGAGTTCTGGAAAACATTCTACCATACAGTCCATACATTTCATCACGTCCCTGATACATCAATTGATCAGGAAAGTTGAATACCTTTACATCTTCAGCATAGGGAAGAATAAAAGCTTCAATGTCCCGATTATTGTAGGCATCAAGCTGTTCTTGAGCCAGCTTCTCTGAAATAACCTCTATATTTTTCTGTGCTTTCACCTGTCCAAATAAGAAAAAAACAAGCAGCGCTATAAGATTTTTATACACGTCTTTTGTCCTCCTGCCAATTTTGAATTGATTGTTTGATTTCTTTAGCTGAAAGCTTTTCGGTTACAGCTCTATCCATTAACGGCAATAACTCTTCAATTGCTGCAAATCTGAGCGCAATTATCTGAGAAAGCCTGAGATTCTTTTCAGTTTCCTGAAAAGATTTACCGGTAAGTTCAAAATATCTTTGACGCATTTCCAATCTGATTATCCTATCCTGATTTTTCAAGGCATATATCCTGGACAATAAAGGCAATAAAATCAAAATAATCGCACCGATTAAATGGTAGATTTCCATGGAAATACCTTCCCCAATTCTGATGGCTTCACCCAAATTGGTTAAACTCCAAATCAGGTAAACCAAGGTCAAAGGGGTTATTACAAAATGATGAAGTGGATAATAGCGGGCATGATTTTTAAAGTTTTGCATAAGGTGTTTATTGTTCAAAATATAATGAAATTTAACTTTCAACAGACCATTTGTCAAAATAGTTGTTGATTGGGAAATGTTTTTCATAATTTTCTGAGTATTAAAATTTAATTAATGAAAATTCTCAAATCAGACCTAAGCCCTGCAAACATGATTAGCAAATATCCAATGAGCATATTTTGGATTTTTTTTGGGATTTCGTCCATATTCGGATCTTGTACCCAAGACTACACAGTGAGAACTGAAATCCTCAAATGGAAAGATGGAAAAAAAGCAGCTGTTTCCCTCACCTATGACGATGGTACACTAAATCAATTTAGGGTAGCCTTGCCTATCATGGAAGAGTTTGACATGAGAGGAACATTTTACATCAACACTGGGGAAATACCTGGCCAGAAAAACGAGGCCAAATATCTTGGAAGAGATCCAAAAATAGTGATTGATGCAACAGCAAGCATTCCTACCAATCTGGAAAACTATTTTGAAAGGGCAGGATTGATCAGATTCTTGGACATACCTGGTGCAGTTTCTTTTCATGATAGAAGTGGTGCTACCTACGAACAGGGTAGAGTGGAGGAAGCTTATAGGGTTTTGGATGAAGGATATGAACTGGCCAGAAAATTAAAAACCATCAATTTAATTCCACCCCAGATTATAGATGGCCCCATGATTGGCTGGGATGAGTTGAGAACATATGCGGCTAGGGGACATGAATTTGGGGTGCATACTATTTCCCACCCCAGATTGGCTGTTTTAGATGAAGAAAACCTGCTGTTTGAATTGGAAAAATGTGCTGAGGATATTGAGCGGGAGTTGGGGAAAGCACATCTTTTTTCAGCAGAGTGCCCATTTGGAACCGAGAATGAAAGGGTAATGGAATATGCTTTAGACCTCTTTCCGGCTACCAGAAACAGGATGCCTGAACCTTATTTAGAGGAAATCAACAGGTCAGGTACTTTTGATGTCAAAAAGGATTACCAGAAAGAGTATGTTCAATTTCAGAGAGGCCCACTTTCAAGAACAGATCAGGATTTGATGAAATCCTGGATTGATGATATTATCACCAGAAATGATGTGTGGTTGGTCCTTGTTTTTCATGGTATAGAGGGTATAGGCTGGGAAGCCATTTCAGAAGATAGAATACGGGATTATTTTACCTACATAGCTTCTAAGTCTGAGGATGTTTGGGTAGCGCCATTTAGAGAGGTGACCAAATATATGCGGCAAAGGATGGCGTCTGAAGTAATGCTACAGGTAGCCTCGAATGAAATTAAAATAGAACTAAAATCCGATTTGGATCCGTATTGGTATGATCAACCATTGACCCTCAAAACATACTTCGATATGGCTTGGGAAAAAGTAAAGCTTGTTCAGGGAAATGAGGAAAAAGAGTTGGAAGTGCAGCAGGATGAAGGTGGTCAATATGTGCAATATGATTATCAGCCTTCCAAAGGTTCCTTGATTTTAAAGTCCATATAACCTTATGAACTTTGGAATCCGAAGCTATATTCAATAACTTCGTGCTTTTAACCAAATTAGAAACATGGATTACAACAAACTGGACGAAGACTTAGCTGCAATTGTAGAAAAAAGAATCGCTTTGAGCAAAATCTCCTATGCGGATGAAGCTTACGATGACATTGAAGAGGAATTACATGATTTGGAAGATGACTTTAATGAAGATTATGGCGACGAATTGGAAGACATCTTAGAAAAAATCTACAACCAACTCAAATCTGACAATGAGGTGCTTTTGCCCTCTGCGTATCTCGCCAATGAATACCATACCATGATGCCTGATGCAGCTGGAAAAGTAACTTATGAAGTAATTGGAAGAGAGGGTGTGCCGGTTGAATCAGAACAGTTTGATAAAATGGACGTGAGATTGGTTTTGGTTCCAAATCCTGCCAGATTTGTCTTACAGATTAATGGGAAATCAATGAAAGACCTTTGGGTTGCTAAAAAATAAAAATATAATAATCAGGTTGTCATATATTAAGGCCGAAACTTATAATATATGACAACCTGAAAATCTTTGTTAAATCAATTAAAACCTAGTTTTTTTCTTACTTTTTCCAGAATATGACTTGCTTCTATTCTGGCTTTAGTCTCTCCTTCGGAAAGTCTCGCCTCTAACTCTTCAGGGTTGGACATATAATAATTAAATAACCTTCTTTCTTCAGCATATTTGCTCAGGATCAGTTCCAAAAACTCCTTTTTGGCATGTCCGTACCCGAAGTTACCTGCAAGATATCTATCCCTCAAAGTTGAAGTCTGTTCTGCACTGGCAATAAGTGAATAAAGTTTGAACACATTACAGGTATCTGGATCTTTAGGTTCTTCCAATGGTGTAGAATCGGTCACAATGCTATTGATATTCTTTTTGAGCAATTTTTCAGGAAGAAAGATATCTATAAAGTTGTTGTACGATTTACTCATTTTTTGACCATCTGTGCCTGGGATGATCATCACATCTTCAGAAATTCTTGCTTCCGGAATAGTGAGAATTTCCTCTTCCATCCTGTGATTGAAGGAGCTGGCGATATCCCTGGCCATTTCCAGATGTTGCAATTGATCTTTTCCAACCGGGACAATATTGGCACTGTATAAAAGGATGTCTGCCGCCATCAATACAGGATAAGTAAACAGACCTGCATTTACATCTGCCAAGCGATCAGATTTATCCTTGAAGCTATGGGCATTGGCCAACATGGGGAAAGGCGTGAAGCAACTCAGGTACCAAGTAAGCTCTGTCACTTCAGGAATCATGGACTGCCGGTAAAAAACAGTTTTGCTGATATCCAGCCCGAATGCCAACCAAGCGGCTGCCACTGCCAAAGTATTTTCTCTCCTCATGTCCCCATCTTTGATGGTGGTCAAAGAGTGTAAATCAGCAATGAAAATAAAGGATTCGTTATTGTCTTTTTTGGTCAATTCAATCGCCGGAACGATAGCACCCAGAATATTTCCCAGGTGTGGTCGGCCAGAACTTTGTATTCCTGTCAGTACTCTTGCCATTTGTCTAAAATTTTGGCGCAAAATAAATAATTCAGGGTACAATTCGCTCGATTTTTCACGTTATTTGCCCATATGAATAAAAGTAAATACACGGTAATTTCAGTTTTCCTGCTCCTTCTTTTGAGTTTAAGCATTGAAGCACAGACACTTGACAGGAAGACATTGACTTGGGAAAGAAAAACAATCAATATAGGCGCTGTCTTGGAGGAAAATGGACCAGTTGATGTTGAATTTTATGCAGTCAATCTCCACGAAGAAAAAATTGCAATCACCGATATTATCACAGATTGTGGGTGTACCACAGTGGATTTTACCAAGGACAGCCTAGAAAACCAGAAAGTAGCATCTTTAAAGGTGAAATTCGATCCTGACCATAGAGGCGGTGAATTTTCAAAAGTAATCATCGTCAGGACTACAGAAGATATCTATGGAGATACACTTTATTTAGAAGGTATCAATATGCCTATTCCTGATAATATCGAAATGGCTTATCCTCATAGGCTTGGTGTTCTTGGATTTAGACTTTCTTCTATCAATATGGGAAATGTTTTGACCAATGAACCTAAAATCAAGTATATAGAAGTACATAATTTTGGTCAGGACACTATTCACTTGAATAAAGATCAAGAACATTTACCCGACCATCTTCAGGTAAGATTGGAACCCGAATATTTAAATCCCGGAGAAAGAGGACTGATGATTTTCACCTATGATGGTACACTAAAAGGTGATTTGGGTTACTTAGAAGAATCCGTAGCCATAAAGTTGGAAAGTAGTGAAGAAAAGATCAGCTTGAAATTAATAGCAGTTGTATTTGAATACTTCGAACCTGTCCCGAAAAGTATGGAAAACCTTGTGCCAAGGCTGGGATTTTCTGAATCTGATATTGACCTGAAAGATATATCTTCTAGCAGAAAAGTGGAAAGATCAGTTACTTTGATCAATATGGGACAAGAACCATTAGAGATCAGAAAAGTAGTGTCGAATTGTCCTTGTCTGACGATAGAACTAGATGAAAGAAGGATTGAAGCCGGTCAAAGAATACAGTTAAAGTTTGAATTTGACCCAAAAGGAAGGAGGGGAATTGACCACAAACACATCACGCTATTCACAAATGACCCTATCAACCCAGTGAGGACAATTATTATAAAAAGTACGATAAAATAGAACGTAAAAGCCATTTTTTCCGTTTAATTGGTATGGTTGTTGATCTTCTATATTTATGAAAATAGGAGATTGAACAAATCTGATCACCAATTATTTTATTTATTTCTAACTTAAAAACGACAAGACTATGAGTTCTACGAAGTTTATTTTAGGTGCACTGGTAGGTGCAGTTGTAGGTGTACAAATCGGTATATTGGTTGCCCCGGACAAGGGTGAGAATACAAGGAAAAAAATCTCTAAAAAGAGTGGTGAATATTTAGATGACGTGACGGGTAAATTGAATCACTTCTTTGACAATCTTACAAAGAAAGTTTCTGATGTCAGCAATGAAGTGGATAAGCTGGCTAAGAAAGCAAAAGCTGAAGTTGACCGTGTGGCGAAATAAAAAAATTTAACTATTCATCTTAGAAATAAGGGAGGCTATTTGTCTCCCTTTTTTATTTAATCATGGAAGAGGAGGCGAGTTTCTGATACATTTTCAAAACTTTTAGGTAAAAATACCCTGATCGGGGTATTTTACATACTTGAAAATATATTTAACTTACGAAAAATTGTTATTGACCTTTTAATTTGATAACCCTAGGTATATGCCGACTGAAGCGATTTTACCAAACACGGAACTTTCTTCTTTTGTTAATGGATATTTTTTGATTGATATCGAAAACTCAGATGATGAGATTCCTATTAGAACTTATGAAAGTGGGATTTCATTAGGTATTCCTTTTGGAAAGCCTTTTAAATTCCATATAGGTGAACCTGAACTGGATGAAAAGGACAATCCAATTTATCATGATTTTGATAAGCCTTTTTTATTTTACAATGTCACAGGCGAAGATACTTTTTGGGTAAAAGGAGATGCAAGGATGATTTTCGTGGTATTTACCGAATTAGGATTACAATTGTTTTTAAATGACAAAAACCCCAAATATGAGGAGCATTTATTTCCCTTGAGTAGATTGGGTATTCCTATTTTTAACTTGATGGTGAAAAGAAAATTAAGATATAATCAGGATAATCATTCTGGAATTCAGATTATTGAAGATGAATTGAAAAGATTTTTCAAAAAGTTTCATATGGAAGAAAGTCATGAAGAAGAATTTGACTTGGACACCGACTTTCCATTTGTACCATAAGAAATATTTGAAGTCTGAAATTAGTGTTCTTTGCTTTTGGTGAACAGGTCATACACTTTTAAAGAGTATGGGGTCTGTTATGGGTCATTTGACTTGCTTTTACAAATATCCAATAACTTACCTATTAAATGATTGAAGTTTTTGGTGAATATTCTTCAAAATAAGGACAACTAAATATTTTCTTTATCCTTATTATTCTTCTTCAATTTATACAATAGGTGAGGTAAAGGATGATTTTAATGGTTTTATTTTTACTGAAACAGGAGTATGTTACAGGAATTTTTTCTTCCCGCACCAATACTTTCAGAGGTAATCACAGGTTATCTTTTTTATGAAGGTAGTAATGAGTATCCCGAACATGTGGATTTATATGAAAACAGTATCAGCATAGGAGTCCCTTTGGGAGATCCTTTTAATATCATTGTGGGCAAAAACCTCAATGATATCGGAACATTTGTAGTTACGTTTAATAAACCTCTTCTCATTAATGGAAAACAAAAGCAAACGCATATTTGGGTAGAAGGCGAGTACAAATTATGTATGGCCATTTTTTCTCCCAAGGCCCAGAAGAAAATCCGCGAATATCTACAAATAGAGGAATTTTTGAACTTATGCCCGCTCTGTAGGACGGAATTGAGTTTGTTCAACTTGGCCGTCAGAAATAAATTGAGAAGAAATGAAAGCCCGGAAACAGCACTTCCGATAATTGAAAATGAGTTGGTAAAATTTTTCAACAAACTACCTTCCTAAAAGGACCAGTAAAAGAATTAACACCATTATAACTCAATTAAAAACCCATCTTTTCAATTGGAAAAGTTATTATTTTCAATATTAACTTTTAATAGTAGCATTTATTCTTTAAATATAGTGCGAAAAACTCAATAATGCTTAAATCACTCATTTCCATCATTCTACTTTTCCTCTTCGGCACTATGAGTATGGCCAATGAAAGCTTTATTTCATCTGTAAAAGTTTCAGATAAAGAAGATTATTCATTGGGAAATCAGATTTATTACTTGGAGGACAAAGGAGATCAAGATTTTAGGTCAGCATTTCAATCTTTTAAAAATGGATTATTTGATAGTTTAGGCAAAAGCAACATATTCAATAAAGGGTATAGCACCTCCAAGTGGTGGTTTGCTTTCAATATTGAAAACGAATTAGATGAGGAAAATACCGTCATATTCAGCCCAGCAAGTTCTTCATTAATGAAAGCCACTTTGTATATAATCAACAATGAAGGTAATCTTCAGACATCAAAAATTACTGGGTATAACCTGAATGAAAACAAGCGGAATTTAGAATCAAGATTGAATGCCTTTACTATTACCCTTAAACCAAGGGAAAGAGTCACTTTATTGTTGGAAACAGATTCAAGAGGAAGAAGTACCTACATTCCTTTTTTTCTGGACAGCCCTGATTCCTTTTGGGTATTCGAAGTGAACAGAGCGGCATTGTTTGGGGGAGTCAGTACTGTGTTAACCTTTGCATCACTTTTTTCTATTATACTGTTCTATTTCTTAAAAGAACGAGTATATATAGTTTTCACAGCCTATATCATGACCTGTTTGTTACTTATTTTGGAAGAAGATGGCTATGCTTATGATTGGTTTTATGGAGAAAGTTTTTCCCAGTTCTCGTTGATTGGAGTTCCATTTTTCGGGCTATTGTCCTGTGCATTTTTATTGAGGTTTAATTTGTTGTTTTTCGAATCTAATTTGGCTGATCAAACATTGTATCGACAATCCATAATCTTTTACAGATTCAGCTTGGTTTGGTGCATTTTTCTAATGCTTAGTTTGGGAATTGATGAGCAATATTCATTAAAATTTACCTTAAATTGGACAGCACAGTTCTTTGGTGTTTTATGTCTGATTTTTGTTTTTTTAGTCAATATCAACCAATTAAAAAATAAGTCAAATGTATTTATCATGTTTTTGAATTTGTTTTTGGTTTTTGGCTTGTTTTTCTATTTATCAAACAATCTCGGATTTACTTCATTTAATCCATTCAATCCCAATGGCCTGGTTCTAGGGGTACTCATTAATATAATAGGTTTCAGTATGCTAATAGGCTATCGTTTCTATTTGGCCAGAAAGGACAAAGAAGAATTGGTCAGGAAGATAGCTGAAAATGAAAAACAGTATTTGAAACAAATATTTCAGGTTCAAGAGGAAGAAAGACACAGAATTGCCAGAGATCTTCATGATGATTTGGGCGGATTGTTGGCCATGATCAAACTCAAAGTGGAAGACAGTGAAAACAAACTCCAAAACGCTAGTGATCCTGTAAAGAAAGGCTTACAGGATACTGTTGAAATGTTGGAAAAAGCATCCCATGATATCCGGTTTATTGCCCATGAACTTCTTCCAACGGAAATTGAAAAAAAAAACTTACAAGAGCTCATCTCAGATTTGGTAGAGGTAATTGGAAAACAAAACAAATTGAAGTTCAACTTTAACAGTGGGGAACTACCTGAACTTTCTAATTATATGAAAAGTAATTTGTTTAGAATTTTGAAAGAGCTTCTTAATAATATAATCAAGCATGCTAAGGCCACAGAAGTGGAAATAGAGGTTTTTCATGATGAAGAAGATCAGGAAGTCAAATTGATCATCAGCGATAATGGAAAAGGATTTGATTATATGAAAGTCCAAAGTGAAAACATAGGAATGGGATTAAAGAACTTAAAAACCAGACTGAAACACTTAAATGGTAAAGAGGAAATTAATAGTGGGCCTCTAGGAACGACAGTAGTCATTTGCGTTCCTGTTTATACTGAGAAATTGGCAAAAGGATGAAAAAGGATAAGATCATCATTGTAGATGACCATGAGATATTTTCAAATGGTATAAAGCTTATATTGGACAGTAATTTGAATGTTGAAGTAACCCAGCATTTTGATAATGCTTCAGATGCCATGATGTATTTCAAAAATGGAGGGGCTGCTGATTTAGTAATGTTGGATCTGTATATGCCGGGAATAAGCGGATTCGAGTTTTTGGAATTTATCCAGGAACATGGATTGGAATTAAAGATTTTAGTGGTCAGCATGCAATCTTCCGATGCCAATGTCTCACTATGTAAAAAATTAGGTGCTCATGGGTATATCCGAAAAGACAGTTCTTTAAAAGAAATGATTCTGGCAGTACAAGAAGTACTGAGTGGAAAAAAGCATTTTCCGATGACTGTAACAGGAACAAAGTCTGAATATAAGATTGAAAATGCTTTGGGTAGGCTGTGCAATAGCTATAAATTGTCAAAAGCAGAAACCAAAATACTGGATATGCTGCTCGAACAAAAAAAGAATAAGGAAATTGCGGAAGAACTTTTTTTGAGTCCCTTTACTGTCAAAACACACCGGAAGAATATTTATCGGAAATTCAAAGTATCCAGCTTGGCCGGAATAGTGGGATTACTAAAGGGGGAGTTGGAGAAATAAATACAAAAAGAATTAAAAAGTATACTTTCCTTTTTTTCGATTTCAGTAAATTTTATATCATTCCGGTTTCCTGTAAATATTTTTAAATTAAATCTGATTAAATTTTTCTTTCATTCTTTTATAGCAAAGTTCACAGCATCGTTTCTACTTTTAAATTATTTGGAAATCAAGAGTATTTTTTGAAATAAAAATTTAATTCCACTAAAAACAAGTTTATAGCCATTTTCTATTTAAATTATTAAATAATGAATCATATAAATGACTTACTATAATTATTACATTTTTTTTTATGATAAAAAAACAATTTTTTTTAAAATATGTTTTTAATGATCGATAAAAAAAATTAACGTAATGCTTTTTTATGTAATTGAAATACATTTATTTAGTAGTGAGAAGGAATTTTTCAAAATTTCAACTTTGGATTTATCAAAATGCTAAACAGTAGTTTGAGTTAGTTTTTGAACAAGTTTTAAACCCTAGTAATATATGAAATCAAAAATTTTACCCAACATCTTGGCTTTGATCCGAATGATTCCGCTTTTGGGATTGATGCTGATAATAAGTCATTCAATTGTGGCACAAACATCCCCTGCCACGATCACCACGGACAAGGATGATTATGCTCCAGGTGAGACAGCCATTATTACCGGCACCGGATGGTTGCCCGGAGAAACGGTCGAGCTCGATTTCGAGCATATCGGTGATTTTATCCCAGATCATGAGCACGTATATAAATACGTTACAGCCGATGATGCTGGGAATATTTATTTTGAATGGTATGTAGATGAAAAAGAATTAGGAACAACGTTCCATTTAATGGCTAGAGGGCAGACTTCGGGTTTTTATGCTGAAACATATTTTACAGACGCAAATGTTAGATTTACTACAACTGGATTGCCTACAGGTCTGAACGTGACTGTTGCGTATTCAGGAACAGCACCTGGGAATAGTCCCGTTAACACGACAGTTTCATTTTCTACAAGCGGTTCTGGAAGTAGTTCAAATATAGCTCTTGTAGGAAATTTGATATTTTCATTTCCCTCAACTATTACATCAGGAGCTAACACTTATGAATTGACTAGTACTTCCCCTACATCCCCGTATGATGTACCAACTAATGGCTCATTAACCATATCAGGAAATTACATACTTCAATCAGGAGCAGATGGGTCAATTGCATCAATTTCTATTGGTTCACAATCTTCAGCAGTTGTCTACGGATCATCTGCTACTGTTGATTATAATGTCACCTCGTTAAGAGCTTCGAATGGTAATGTTAATGGTACTTATAGTGTAAGCGGGCTTCCTTCAGGAATTACAGGTGTTTTTAATCCTGCATCCTTCAATTCAACAGGAAGTAATGCTTTTCCAGGATCTACTTTGTCTTTGAGCGTTCCTGATAATATAAATGCAGGATCTTATCCTTTCACAGTAACACTTTCTGCCGGAAGCACAGGTTCTGCTTCAACTGATGGAATTCTAATCATCGAAAAAGCACCGACCACCACAGTGGTGACAATCAACGGCGGTCCGTTCACCTATACAGGTTCAGCGGTCACTCCTGCAACGGTAAGCGTTACAGGTGCGGGCGGACTTGACCTCAGCCCTGATCCGGTTTACGCAAACAATGTGAACGCGGGAACAGCAACGGCAAGCTACACCTATGCCGAA
>NZ_JBHLWI010000027.1:0-97415 GCF_042432905.1 Fontibacter flavus
TAACTTGAATTCATTTACAATTAAAGTTTTAAGGCTTCCAGCACTCCCTGCTTTCGGAAGCCTTATTTTATATCTCTAATATAATGAATTTCAGTTAATTAACCACTAACTAAACGGCATTAATTGATAATTCGTAATTTACAGTTCTCACCTTCCAAAATCATCCTGCAATCTCACAATATCCTCCTCGTCAGATGGGTTTTCTGCATCAGTATGCTGCCATATTTCTGCTACTATGCCCCAATCTTCGAGACCGATCAAACGATGTCTTTCTCCTTGTTGCAACTTGATTTTATCCCCTTCCTTCAAGACATGTTTTTTTTCTTCTTCATCAGTCAAACTGGTGGATACAGCTACTTCCCCTCTAACACACCTCCAGATTTCAGCTCTTCTAAAATGGTACTGCCAGCTCAACCGCTTTCCTGGGGAAACCAAAAGAATTTTGGGGCTTAGTTTTTCTGATAATTTCAACGCTTTAAAATCCTCATCAGGGAAAAACTCATGCGCAAAACTTTGGGCCTGAGATTCTTCAATTACCAAAAATCCGCCCCATGGCCTTTCCCTATCTTCTTTGATAATGGTAAAACCCTTTTCTTTCATCAATGCCTCAGCGGCTCCAAAAATTTCAGCCTTAGTTGTCATAAATTTTTATTTGTCGGATAATTAAAAACCAAATATGCGAATTGCAGACCGAATTATAAAATCAACCCAAGAACCCTTCACTTGAGTTTGAAAACCATTTTAAAAAGCCTGTTTTTATTTGGGATATTTTCGCCAAATTTATAGAAAGTAAAACCAACCTCATTATGAAGAAAATATTGTTAATTGGACTTGTCCTGATGCTGGCTTTTCCCGGGTTTTCCCAAAGAGGAAGAGGCAATACCAGCAATACTCCTACAGTAAATTTTGACCCCGAACTTTACAGTGGTCTAGAATGGCGCAATATCGGCCCATTCCGTGGTGGTAGATCCAACGCCGTCACCGGAGTGCCCGGTAATGACCAGGTTTATTTTGCCGGTTATACAGGTGGAGGCATTTGGAAAACAGAAAATGCCGGAATATCCTGGAAAAACATCTCTGATGGACAGTTAGCCACAAGTTCGGTCGGGGATATTGCCATCAGTGAATCCGATCCAAATGTGATTTATGTAGGCATGGGCGAGCATGCCATCAGAGGCGTGATGACAAGTTATGGTGATGGTGTCTATAAATCAACCGATGGTGGTAAAAACTGGAAAAATGTGGGACTGGAAAAAACCAGACATATTTCTGATGTGGTAATACATCCACAAAATTCCGACATCGTCTACGTTGCTGCCCAAGGAGCAGCTCATGGAGCTAGTGAAGACAGAGGAATTTACAAAAGCATGGATGGAGGACAGACTTGGAAAAAGGTGCTTTATGTAGACGAAAATACCGGGGCTTCTTCTTTAAGTATGGATTACAATAACCCAAGAATTCTATATGCTGCCACATGGGAACATATACGCCTCCCTTGGCAAGTAAGAAGTGGCGGAGCAGGATGTGCCATATGGAAGTCTGTGGATGGCGGTGAAACTTGGGAAAAAATCAATAATGGTCTGCCAAAGGAAATGGGCAAAATCGGTATCAGTGTCTCCCGCGCCAACTCAGATAGGGTATATGCCATCGTGGAAGCTGAAAAATCCGTAGCGGGTGTCTACCGCTCTGATAATGGAGGACAATCCTGGACCCATATGACCAATAATGCGCTCCTGACATCTAGATCCTGGTATTACACGGAAGTAATGGCTGACCCTAAAAATCCAGAAGTGGTCTATGTGATGAATTCTCCACTGACCAAATCGATCGATGGCGGAAAAACCTTCACAGTAGTACCAGTCAGGCATGTGGATACCCATGATATCTGGATCAATCCCGATAACCCAAGCAATGTCATCCTGGGTGATGATGGCGGTGCTGAAATCTCTTTCGATGGCGGAAAAAGTTGGTCTACCCAAGATAACCAGCCTACAGCCCAGTTTTATAGGGTCAATGTGGACAACATGTTCCCTTACAAAGTATATGGTGGACAGCAGGACAACTCATCCGTTGTCATCAAAAGCCGAAACAATTATATCGGATTGACGGAAAAGGATTGGTTCATTGGTCCGGGTTGTGAAAGTGCTTTTGTGGCATTCGATCCCAATAATCCTGTCTTGTTATATGGAGGCTGTTATCAGGGCATTATTGATGTGTTGGATATGGACAATGGGCATACAAAGGATATTAGGGCCAATCCAGCCAACATCCTGGCTTATGATGCTCAGGCTATGAAATACAGGTTCAATTGGAATGCTCCTTTGTTGGCTTCGCCCCATGATTACAACACCATCTATCATGGTGGAAATGTTCTTTTAAAGACTACTAATGGAGGTCTAAGTTGGGAGGAAATCAGCCCTGATTTAACTAGGAACGAAAAAAGCAAACAAGGACCAGGAGGTGCTCCTATCACAAACGAAGGTGCCGGAGGAGAAAATTACAATACCTTGAGTTACGTAATCGAATCACCTCATGAACAAGGGGTGATCTATACTGGTAGCGATTGTGGACTTGTCCACATCACTAGAGATGGTGGGGCCACCTGGCAAAACATCACCCCGGCAGGATTACCGGAGAGCCTTATTCAATCCATTGAGGTCTCTCCACACGATAAAGGAACTGCCTATATAGCCGCTACCCGTTATAAATTCAACGATTTCCGCACCATGAGTTATAAGACTACTGACTATGGCAAAACATGGCAGCCTATCAATGCTGGAATCCAGCAAGATGACTTTATCAAAGTCATCAGAGAAGATAAAAAAGTGAAAGACATACTCTATGCAGGAGCAGAAAGAGGTTTTTATATCTCATTTAATGCCGGGGCAAATTGGCATCAGCTTCAGTTAAATCTTCCTGTGGTACCCATCACTGACATCACTTTTGCAGACAATGATATGGTAATTTCCACTGCTGGTAGAGCATTCTGGATTTTAGATGATCTCAGTGCTCTACAGCAATCAAAGGGAAAACTTGGGGCATTACAAATCTTTCAGCCAAAACCTACCTATAAATACGAAGGCTATATTCCTTCTTGGATGGACCTCCCTCCGGGTATCGGAGAAAACCCGATGACAGGTGTGATTTTGGACTATTACCTGCCAGAAGAGGCTGATTCTTTGGATTTGAAACTTGAAATCCTCAATAGCGCTGGTAAGGTTGTTCGTTCTTACAGCAACAAAAAAGATGAAAATTTCAAACCCTTCCCAGGAGGACCGTCTCCAGCACCCGTCATTCCTGCTAAAAAAGGACTGAACAGATTTGCATGGGACTTTAGGGGAGCTACCCTATTGGAAATCCCAAATGCTTTTGTTTATGGGGATTACAGCGGACATAGGCTTGCCCCTGGAAAATATGTAGCAAGATTGACTTTTGAAGGAGTTAGTACTGAAGCCTCAATTGAGGTAGTACAGGATCCTAACCTTAAAAATGTCAGTCCTCAGGATTGGATTGCCCAGCAACAGTTGCTAGAAAAAGCAAGTACATTGCTAACTGAAATCCACCAGTCTGTGAATGATATGCGGAATGTAAAATCCCAACTTGAGCACCATAACAGTCTACTTAAAAACAGAGAAGATAGCAAAGAACTGCTTACCTCCGGAGAAGAATTGATCAAGAAATTAACAGATTGGGAAAGCAAGATCGTAGAAACCAGACAGAGCAACTTCCAGGATGTGATCAATTTCCCTAGCCAACTGAATGCTCAGTTCTTCGAATTGAAATCTGCCATAGATGTCCATGACCCAAGACTCACCGATGCCGTAAAGGGCCGACTAGGGGAACTGGAAGCAACCTGGAATTCTTATCAAGTTGTTTTGAATGGTTTGATACAAAAAGAAATCCCAGCTTACAATGAGCAATATAAATCGAAAAATATTCCAGCCATAATAAAGGATTAAACCTTTTGGACTGAAATGAGTCAAAGGATATAAGGAAAAATAACTTATTCGTGTTTAAACAAAAATCAACCATTATGAAACCAATTCCTATTCTCCTTTTTGCTGCACTGATTTCCTTCTCGTTTATTTTCGGTAAAAGTGATGCAGTCTTAAATGTAGATAAAAATGAAAGTACCGTATCTTGGAAAGCCAGCAAAGTAACCGGCACACACTTTGGCAAGGTTAAAATCTCCAAAGCAGAACTTGACTTTCGGAATGAACGCATTCAGGGTGGCTCCTTCGAAATGGATATGACATCCATCACTGTGGAAGACATTACAGATGCCAATTCAAACAAAAGGCTGACAGACCATTTGAAATCAGATGATTTTTTCTCTTCAGAAAAATTCAAATCCTCTTCCATGAAAATCACTTCCGCCAAAACCAACAACGGAAAGGATTATCAAATCACAGGTGATTTGGTCATCAAGGGCATCAGTCACCCGGTAACTTTTCCTGCAATTGTAGAGGTAAGCGGCAATAAAATTACCGCCACAGCCAATATCACCTTTGACCGTACAAAATACGACATCAAATACCGCTCAGGAAGTTACTTTGAAAATCTTGCGGACCGTTTGATCTATGATGATGTTCATTTAGAGGTAAAACTAGTGGCGATGTCTAACTAATATTATCCATATCAATTTTCAAGAAAAGCTCGGTCTACTCCTATAAGACCGGGCTTTTTTGTATTTTGAATTTTCTCAAAAAGGAACCTTACCAAAATAAAAGGAATTGTTCTAAGTAAAATAGTGCGCTACTTTAGTAATTTAGCCATATGGAGTATAAATGGATGATTAGGGAGAAGGCCGACCTTAAAACAGTAGAGTCCCTAAGTAAAGAAATCAATGTCAATCCAACCTTGGCCAATATGCTGGTCAACAGAGGGGTTGACACTTTTCAAAAAGCCAAGGATTTTTTCAGGCCTGACTTGGATAAGTTACACGATCCTTTATTGATGAAGGATATGGACAAGGCAGTCATTAGACTGGCCAGTGCGATTGAAAATGAAGAAAAGATCCTTGTCTATGGTGATTATGATGTAGATGGTACCACTTCAGTGGCCATGATGTATGGTTACCTAAGCCGGTTTTATCCACATCTTGATTTTTATATTCCTGACCGATATAAGGAAGGTTATGGTATTTCAGAAAAAGGGGTTCGTTTTGCAGCTGAAAATAACTTCAAGCTGATCATTTCATTAGACTGCGGCATCAAGGCTATTTCTAAAGTTGCTTTGGCCAAAGAACTTGGCGTAGATTTCATCATTTGCGACCATCATACCCCGGGCGAAGAGCTTCCTCCTGCAGTGGCCATTTTGGATCCCAAAAGACAGGATTGCCAATACCCTTACAAAGAACTTAGTGGCTGTGGGGTGGGATTTAAACTGATTCAGGCCATATCTCAACATCGGGGAGAGGATTCAAGCATTGTGATGTCCTACCTTGATCTTTTAGCTATCAGTATCGCAGCTGACATCGTTCCGATCACAGGAGAAAATAGGATTTTGACTTTTTATGGCATTGAAAGAATCAACAACAACCCTAGACCTGGAATAAAAGCACTGATTCTCCGGAGCAAAATCGAGAAGGATATAGAGATATCTGACATTGTCTTTAAAATAGGCCCTAGAATCAACGCTTCTGGAAGATTGGAACATGCAAAAGCTTCTGTCGAACTTTTGATTTCCAAAGATCTGGAAGATGCCCTAGCACGGGCAGAGCTGGTAGATACCGTGAATGCTGCGAGAAAAAACTTTGACGAAAACATCACTAAAGAAGCTATTTCCATGATCGAAAGCATGGAAGAAGTCAGACAGTACAAATCAACGGTTCTTTTCAAAGAAGATTGGCATAAAGGGGTTATTGGAATTGTAGCCTCCCGATGTATTGAGCGGTATTATAGACCTACTATTATTTTAACAGAATCCAATAACAAAGCCACCGGAAGTGCAAGGTCGGTTTTTGATTTTGATATTTACGAAGCCATTTCAGAATGCAGTGAGCTTTTGGAACAGTTTGGAGGACATAAATATGCCGCTGGCCTAACCATGGCAGTGGACAAAGTACCTGCGTTTCAGGAAAAATTTGAAGAAGTCGTGAGTTCAAGAATTCATGACATTCACCTGAAGCCAGTCATGGAAATTGATGATGAGATTCTTTTAGATCAGATCAATTATAAATTTTACAATATCCTGAAACAGATGGCGCCATTTGGACCGGGAAATCCTGAACCCATTTTCACAGTAAAGCAGGTTTATGCTGAAAATGTCAGGGTTTTGAAGGACAAACATTTGAGGTTCAATGTAGTACAGGACGGACAGGAAACCAAACCTGTTTGTATTGCATTTGGAATGGCCGACAAAAATGCCTTTCCTGATGAGTTTGTGTACAAGATGCTCTTACGAAAAATGCGCTTTGATTTGGCTTTTGAGATTAGGGAGAATACATTTAGGAACAACAGTAGTCTACAACTTTACGTGAAAGACATAAAATTTGACTGATTATGAAGCTACGGGCAGAAAACCTGGTAAAAATATACAAAGGAAGAAGGGTCGTCAATAATATCTCTGTGGAAGTTGAACAGGGAGAAATTGTTGGGCTTTTAGGGCCTAATGGTGCCGGTAAAACCACCTCTTTTTACATGATTGTAGGCCTAATTCAGCCAAATGAAGGTGAAATTTTCTTAGAGGACCAGAATATCACCCAGCTGCCCATGTACAAAAGAGCAAAACTGGGCATTGGCTATCTTGCCCAGGAAGCTTCCGTTTTCAGAAAACTTACTGTTGAAGAAAACATCATGGCCGTTTTGGAAATGACCAAAAAATCCAAAGCCGAAATGAAGGAAAAAGTGGAGAGTCTCTTGGAAGAATTCAGCTTGACGCATGTTCGCAAAAACCTGGGTATGGTCCTGTCTGGTGGTGAAAGGAGGAGGACAGAAATAGCAAGAGCTTTAGCCGTAGATCCCAAATTTGTGCTCTTGGATGAGCCTTTTGCCGGCGTAGATCCAATTGCAGTTGAGGAAATCCAAACAATTGTCGCTAAATTGAAAAACAAAAATATAGGTATCCTGATCACTGACCATAACGTTAATGAAACTTTGTCAATCACAGACAGAGCTTACCTGATGTTTGAAGGAAAATTATTGAAGGCAGGTACTGCTGAAGAGTTGGCGGCAGATGAACAAGTCAGAAGGGTATACCTAGGCCAGCATTTTGAATTGAAAAGAAAAGTTTTTAACTGATGGAAGTAGTCAATTCCTTCATGACCTGGATTTTTAAAAACCGCATAGGTCAGATTGAGCATTTCAAAAAGAACCCTATTGAGGTCCAGGAGGAGCTCCTTGAGGAGCTTATTTCTACAGCCAAAAGGACTGAGTTTGGAAAACAGTTTCATTTTGGCGAAATCAGGAAGTACCAGGATTTTGCTGAGAAAGTACCGGTACAGGCTTATGAAGAAATGAAACCCTATTTTGAAAGGGTCATGCAAGGCCATCAAAATGTCATTTGGCCATCTGAAATCAGGTGGTTTTCCAAATCATCCGGAACTACCTCAAGCAGAAGCAAATATATCCCAGTATCCCAGGAGTCTTTGGAAGATTGCCATTTCAAAGGTGGCAAAGACATGATTTCATTATATGTCAATAATTATCCGGAAAGTAAACTGTTTGCCGGCAAAAGCCTGAGCATCGGAGGAAGCCTTGGACAAAACCCCATCAACCCAAAGAGTGAAATCCAAGTTGGAGATATTTCTGCTGTGATCATGCAAAACCTACCGCTCTGGGTACAGTTTGCCAGAACCCCTAGTTTGGAAGTAGCGCTGATGAGTGAGTGGGAAAGTAAAATTGACCGAATGGCAAAGGAAGTGATGAACGAAAATGTTGTAAGCATCTCCGGTGTGCCTACATGGACAATCGTACTGATTCAGCGCATCATGGATCTGAAAAAGGCCAATCATATCCTTGAAGTATGGCCAAACCTTGAGGTTTTCTTTCATGGCGCCGTGGCGTTTGGTCCTTACAGAAAACTTTTTCAGGAACTGATTCCCTCTCCTAAAATGCATTATATGGAGACATACAATGCTTCAGAAGGTTTCTTTGGGATTCAGGATCAAAAAGAATCAGATGAAATGTTGCTGATGTTAGACTATGGAATTTATTACGAATTCATTCCCATGGAGGAGTGGGAAAGTGATAACCCAAAAGTCATTCCTTTGGCAGATGTTGAAATAGGTAAAAATTATGCCATCCTGATTACCACCAATGCAGGATTATGGCGATACAAAATCGGCGATACGGTCAAATTCACAAGCACAACTCCGTACAGAATCAGGATTTCAGGTAGGACTAAGCATTTTATCAATGCATTTGGGGAAGAAGTGATTGTGGAAAATGCAGAAAAAGCCATACAGACTGCTGCAGAAGCCACCAATGCCACAATTACCAATTTCACTGCCGCTCCTGTGTACTTTGGAGATTCCAAAAGCAAGGGAAGTCATGAATGGGTTATTGAATTCAAAACCTTCCCTTCCGATCAGGAACAATTCAAACAACTGCTGGACAGCACACTCAGGGAAATCAATTCTGATTATGATGCCAAACGCTACAAAGATCTCGCCCTCTCCAGTCCAATTATACATTTTGCCACGGAGGGAATATTTGAAAAATGGCTCAAAAACAAGGGCAAACTAGGAGGTCAAAACAAAGTCCCAAGACTGTCCAATACCCGTGAATATATGGAAGAAGTGCTTAAGCTTCTTTAATCGCTCCCGTTCTTATATCCCCATTCCAACAGGATTGATATTATTCATCTGCCTCAAAATCCAGACCTGCCTTCCCTGAATATAGGGAGTTGGCCTTGCAGGTGACCATCTTCTCGGGTTGGGTAAAACAGCTGCTATTAAGGCAGACTCATTCCTGTTCAATTTGGCGGCAGACTTTTTAAAATTCGTTTGTGCAGCTGCTTCTATTCCATAGACGCCTTCTCCCATCTCGATCACATTCAGATAGACTTCCATAATCCTTTCTTTTGACCAGATGGTCTCAATCAGAAAAGTGAAATAAGCCTCCAGCCCTTTTCTGACCAAATTCCTGCCTGGCCAAAGAAATACATTTTTAGCTGTTTGCTGTGAAATGGTGCTAGCTCCTTTGACGCGCTTTCCTTTTTTGTTGTTTTCCCAGGCCTTTTTCATGGCCTCCCAATCAAAGCCATTATGGTCCAAGAATTTTTGATCTTCTGCAGCAACTACTGCCTGTGGCACATTCTTAGAAATGTGCTTCATGGAAACCCAATCCTTATAGAGCCTCAACTCCTTTTTTTCATCCACTGCCTGTTCATATAATCTAATGACCATCAAAGGAGTAATCGGCACTGGAATGAATCGGTAGATAATGGTAAAACCAATACTTAGGATAAAAAACCAAAGGATGATTTTAAATATTATACGAAAGATAATTCTGAAGATTCTCATGGGGTCAGGCAAAAGCAGTTGCTTGGATAAACCTATAATAAAAAACCGATTGCGGCAAATCCCTTAATTTGTCCATGGCTTCCTGCATGTCTTTAACCTGCTTTTCTGTAACCAAGCCTTCCTCCAAAAGCAGAGGAGCTCCCGAACTCATCAGGTTTTTCCAATAGGTAAACACCGTCTTTTTTTCTTGAGGCATTCTACTATCTAAATGAAAACCCTCACTTCTCAGATCAATTTGTTCATAACCTGATTCTTGAAGCAAATCTCCCAATCGAGCTCCCACTTGAGGGTCTCCGCCAATGCTAACCTGATATTGATTGTAAATTGTCCAATATTCCATTATGGCCTCTTTGACGGGATAAGTATAAAAAGTACTGTTAAAAACTTCCGTAATGGAGACCTTCGCTCCAGTCTTCAAAAAAGGTTTCATGCTTTTCAATACCCTCACCGGATCGGAAATATGCTCCAACACCCAGCAAATAAAGGCACCATCATACTTTTGAGGAAGTTGGAGGGCAGTAGCATCTTGCTGAATAAATTCCACCTTATCTTGACCTATGCCAAGTTTGGTCATGTTTTCCTTCGCCTTCTCAATCTGCTTGGATTCATATTCCACCCCGGTAATTTTTAAATGGGGGAATCTTTTAAGTAGGATTTCTGTTTGTGCCCCCACACCACTGCCTATTTCAAGCAATTCAGTAACGCTTGAAAAATCAATAAAATCATAAATCGGATTTTCAATCACCATGGCCTGTTCCCGAAGTCTTTCCTGCTCTACTTCATGATACCCATGTATATATTTTGGCGCTGGAATTTCCTGACTCATTATTCAATTATTTGCAACAAAGTACGCTGTTTTTTTACTGATTCGGAATGTGTCAGAAAGATACTTTTAAGGTTGGCTGATTTTCTTCAAAACCACAGGCTCTTTGAGTTTACTCGTTACCACTTCCATAAAATACTTCAGGTCTGCATACAGCAAAGCGGGAAGCATATTCGCCTTCAGGTCCAAAGTTGCATTGACTTTGACCATCCCGTCCAAAGAGGAAATCTTGTAATTGAAGACGAACAGGCCACCGGGTAACATCAGGCTGGCTTCCTCCGGGTAATCATCCAGTTCATAACCTTCAGGTATCTCAATGATCGAGGTATAATTGTCCAAAAATGTATGGTAGAAATCTACAGGAAAAGTACGGGATTCCGCTTTGAAGGGATTTTCTGCCCAGCGGTTATATTGAAAGGGTTGAATAAATAGCAAATCCCCACCAAATTCACCAAAAGACTTTTTCAGTTTGACGTCAAAGGCTTTTCGAGGCTCTTCACGGGCGGAAAGGGTAAAGTCAATAATCGTTTCACCGTCTAACTGAAAGGATTCTTTCTTGACCTCTTCTTCTGTGGATTTGGCAAGATTGGTATCAAAATCAATTGCATCATATTCCAGGAATCGGATGGAGGATTCTGAAATCAGGTTGCCGGTATTTTCCAATTTGATAGTCACCGCTTGTTGAATTCCTGATCGGTGTGTGACAGACATTGGGATAAGTCCGCTTTCCTTATCTTTTAATAGAAAGCCCTTATCAACATGAAATGCTACCGGCAAATAACCGAAAGGAACATGCTTGCTGGTCGCATCCACATAGTAAACCTTGCCATCTGCTATCACTGCCAATATCAACTGGTTAAACTGATCCGCAAAAGGACTGTCTACAATATTGGACCTACCATTTCCTTTACTGCTGATTAAAAGGGGATAGGCTTCAATGCCGTTCTGGGTTAAATATGCTAACAGCAGCATATTGATATCTGGTCTTGCCCCTTTTTTCGTCTCAAATAAACGCTTGATATGGTCATCAGCAACTATGCCTGAATAGCCATTATATTCAAAATTGTCCAGAACATACTTATAAAATACTTTAGCTGTTTCCAATTGCGAATCTCTTTCTATGATCATTTCCTGAATCTTTTCTGCATTTGCCTTATTGGGTTTGGCATAGCTCCTCATCTCCTCGATATTCATTAAAAACTTGGCTAGATCAACCCATGTTGAAAATACATTGGTACTGGAGCGAAACCCATATCCTGCAAGTTGAAACTCGATCTTTTCCAAATAATCCATGTAATGTGACATATAAGGCTCTTCAGAAAAAGACCTCAAGTCAGTCAGGATCCACTTATAAGTGCCATCCTTTCTGGCATCAAAACGGTGTTTGGTCGCCTGCTCCCCCTGACTCAATACACGGTAATTCAGAGTGCCCGGAATTTCAATAGAATAGACCGAAAGTAAGGTTGGTAAAGGATTTTGAAACACCCACCCTTCCAATACTGTTAGCCTTTTATCCAATTTAGTGTACTCATATTCAATGATAGAGCCTTCTTGCACATCCGGCAGGGTAAACCTGATTTCTTTCCACCCATTTCTAGTATCCACATTGAAAAAATCACTGTCCTTTAAAGCAATGGTCTTTTGCTCTCCATCTTTATAATTGGTGATCTGCGCCTTTACCTTGGAAACCCTTACCCATCCTTCTGCACCATGATAAAAAGGAATGGTAACCGTACCATACTTGATACCGCTAGGTTTAAGAATTTTAAGCCTTCGGGTGACCACGGATTCCATCTCCGGTATCTCAATCTTTGAGGTGCTCATTTCCCCTAAGATGACTGCATCGGCTTCAGGCTCAAACTCCACTTCTTTCAGGTCAATTTCTTTTTGCGTATAGCGTCCATATATAATCTCCTGCGCTTGGACAAAAGAAATGATGCTTAGCAAGAGAGTGAAGGATAAAAATGACTTTTTGACCATATTATTCTGACTTTTTTAAGATAATGCTTCTGTTATTTAAGGTATTGACTCTTTGAATCCTTTTGTCTTTTTCTCCCTCTTCCAAATCTTCCAAATTAATTTCCATTCTTCTAAGGACCTTTAGCACACCCTCCTCTAAAGAAGTTTGGATGTCTAATTTGATGCCCTCCTCCTCTATGGACACTGTAGGCAAATCACCTTCAGGACTAAGGTTTGCCGGTAAAACGACCAAAAACTCTTCCTGAACCAGGGCATTGCCATAACTCAAATCTTCTTTATTGATCTTTTTCCATGCCACAGGGATAAGGACCCTTTTGGCAGTATTCTGGGTAAATCTCTGTACATTTCCCTGAAAGCTGATCCTGGCCCTGGGAATAAAATCCTCTGAAGAATAATTGATATTGAAATCCGAAACGAGCAGACCATTGCCCCCAAGTGTTCTGTTCAGGTAATTTTTTTGTTCTTTCAGATCAGCCTGGGACTCTAAGCCCAGGTAATTTGCTGCTGGATTTCCCTGAAACAAGTAGTCTCCTTCTATTCTAGCATCGCCGTTTTCTTGCAGAATTATCCTGTTTTGTAATTGAAAAGTGTTGAATTCTTCTTCTGAATAAGAGGGTGTTTTTTCAAGAAACCCCCCATCATCAGTGATGACCAGGACATGCCTGTCCTTAGTAAAATCACCCAAGTACCCCACTGGATTACTTTTAGAAGTACATTCCAACCAAATGGTTTTTTCTTCCAACGGAACCCTTAAAAAGACATGGTTGAATTGGCTCGACGAAAATTCCGTATCAATATCTTCTTCAGTTGAACCCGCACGCACCAAGGCATACTGGGAATCTATGCCTACTTCTTTGAGCATGGTTTTCATCAGCATGGTCAAACCCTTACATTCCCCATACTTGAGGTCGAAAACCTGATCTGCAGGTTTGGGCATCCAACCTCCAATTCCCAACTGAATGCTGACATACCGGTAATTATTTTGAAGGTATTGATAGAGGGCAGCAATCTTTTCCACATCCCCTTCCATACCACCAACTATTCTCTGAATTTCGTTTTTAAGCTGGTTGGACACCACATCCTTCCCCTTATTTAGTTGGGCAATCCAAGCACCAAAGCCATTCCAATCACTCATATCTGCCTCAAACCCCTCCAAAGAGAATTTTCTGGGGTAGATTTCCACCCTGGCAGCTTCATTTCCTATCGATTCGTCAAATGCCGAAAGATTTGATAAATTCCATTTAAGACTGACCTCTCCATCCGTAAAAACCGAGTCAGGGTTCATATCCATATATTTGATCTTGTACCTCAACCCAAGATTTTCAGGATAATTGATTTCCAAAGTGGATTGGTTAGCTCGTTGGTGATAATAGGATATCGGAAACCAGGTCTTGAAGTAAAAATTACCAGATTGCTTGATCTCATAGTTTAACTCTACAATCAGCGGGGCTTTTTCATTGGACAATCCATAGAATTTAACCCTATCATCCTGAAACAAACTCCCCCCAGAAAAATCCGACATATCGGTAAGGTCCTTAGAAGATATTTTCTTAATTGTCTTCCCATTCTTTGGATCTATTATCTGGGCCTCAAAACGCATAATCCTACTGATGTCATCATAAGGGATGGCGATATTGGCATGATGAAGACCTTTGAGTTCCTGCACATGTGTTTTTTGCCTGACTTGATAAGTTACAGTATAATCTTCATGAAGTGTAATACTTTCATGTCTGTCCAATACAGAATAAACAGGTTTAACATCCTGCGCATGCGTATGAAAAACAACTCCAAAAAAGCCAAAAATCAAAGATTTGGCGATTACCTTAAAATCCATAATGATGATCCGAATTACACCAAATTTATTGATTTAGTTAAATAAAAAAATACTTGTGAACAAAATTATTTTTGGAAAAGCTTTTTGTATTTAATACAATTTAAACGTGATTGTTTGATTGGCTTTATAAAATCCCTGATAAGGGAGGCTTCTAAATCTTAAAAAGGAGTAATTTGGTCTTACTGTTATAATTTAAAGGTTGAAAGCATATTTTTTTCTACCTTTAATTTTTAAAACCTATTGACAAAATATGAGCCAGATCACTATTGGAAGTTTTGAAGATTTTGAAAAATTCATCGGTCAAGACTTAGGAGTATCTGAATACCATCAGATTACACAGGAGCAAATCAATAAGTTTGCGGAAGCAACATTGGACCATCAGTGGATCCATACTGACCCACAAAGAGCTAAAGAAGAGGGGGCTTTTGGAGATACTATTGCCCATGGATACCTGACTCTTTCTTTAGTCCCTTACCTTTGGGAGCAGATAGTCCATGTGAATAACCTGAAAATGATGGTGAATTATGGCATTGAAGAGCTGAGGTTTGCACAAGCAGTGCTGGTCAACAATGAAGTGAGATTATATGCCAACCTGAAAAATGTGGTCAATTTACGGGGAACCATAAAAGCAGAGGTAAATGTCAAGCTGGAAATCAAAGACCAAAAAAAGCCAGCCTTTACCGGAACTTTGGTATTCCTTTACCATTTTCATGGATAAGTTTCAATCAAACGATGACATGAAGTCATCGTTTGATGTTTTCTTTATTGTCCCGCTAATAAGTCATTCACAACCACCGATGCACAGCTACAGCCAAATGCTGCCGGCAAAAAGGACATGGTTCCATAAGCCGATTTTTTGAAATTACGCCCATCGGTCAACATCAAACTTTCCTTGATGTAAAGTTCTGTGGAAAAAACCGCTTTAAACCCTTTTCTGATATTCAGCCTTTTCAGCCTTTTTCGCAGCATCTTTGCCAATTTGCAATTATATGTTTCCGAAATATCCGAAATCCTGATTTGGGTAGGATCCATTTTTCCTCCAGCTCCCATGGAACTTACCAAAGGAATTGCTCTCAGGTAGGCACCTTCAATCAAATGAAGCTTAGGCGTAAAACTGTCAATGCAATCCACCACATAGTCAAAATGTTGATCACGGAGCAATGCTGACATAGGACCTGGCTCCAAAAATTCCTTGATTACATGGATTTTCAGGTTTGGATTAATGCTCAGCAGTCTATCCTCCATCCACTCCGCTTTTGACTGCCCCACGTTTTTTTGGGTGGCAGGTAGCTGCCTGTTGACATTACTGATATCCACCACATCCCCGTCGATGATAGTCATCTCACCGATTCCGCTTCTACAGATAAACTCAGCCGCAAAAGATCCAACTCCTCCCAAACCCACGACCAATACGTGCTTTTTTGCCAATTTTTCCAAGCCTTCTCGACCAACAATCAACTCTGTCCGCGAAAGCCAGGCAAATTCATCCTTCATTCAATTTTCTTTTAGATATATGATTCCAATTATCCCTAACCACAAATACCAGCTCCTCTATAGAAAGGCCCAAAATTACAGAAGCTTGCTTATAAATCGAGGAAATTTCAACATCAGATGTGTCTGTTTCAAAAAAAATTCTGTCCAAAGGACATTCCCGGATAAATTTTTGGGCATTGGAACCCTCTTTCATCAAGGCTTCTCCAAATGAAAAATAAACAGGACGAGCCAATAGATTCTTGGCTACCTCTGGTTTTTGATTGTAACCATGCCAAATGATCGCTGGACTTTCAGGATTACGCTTCAAAAAAGCCTGCAATAAATGTAGTCCTTTAACACAATGGAGAATGACAGGTAGGCCATGTTTCTTGGCAATTTTGGCTTGGGCTGCAAAGACTTCTAACTGTAAATTTTCCTCAGGACCTTTTAGTAAGTCAAAACCGCATTCCCCAATAGCTTGGAGATGTGGGTGATGGATGTTTTGTTCAATAATATTGATAAGATCAGCCCAATCTGTTTTCAAATACCAAGGATGGATTCCTAAAGAAAAGGATTGGGAGGGAATAGTTTCTTCAGGTCTCCTGCTAAGGATACTGTTTTGTTTTCCTATGCTGTGGGTATGAATGTCTAAAAAAAACATCGCTCAGGTTTTTGGCTGGACATGAAGTTAATTCTAAATATTAAAGTTTCATGGAATACGGGAGGACAATACACTTTCTTTCCAAGTTTGCTTACAATAATCACTGGTGAATAAATATAAATCAAGAGGAATTAAATGAATTGAAGTACAAAAAATTAGGCACAAAAACCAATTTTATATTTTTTAAACAAAAGACTATTTTTCAAGGTTACAAAAACATTATTAGCATAAAACTTTGGTTATGAAAGACATTCAATGCGCAAGCATAACATTTTTTAAGTTTGATGGTATCCTGAATCAAACTTGGGGAATGACTCAGTTACTAAGTTTGAGATTTAATTTCAGCAAATACGATCAATCCGAATTTTTCAAATTATTAGGTGCAGGAAGCGGCCTTGGATATAGGGCATGGCCAAAATTTGGTGTTGTAGGTGTTTTTATGATCTGGAAAAGTGAAGAAGGAGCCAAAAAGTTTTTTGAATCTAAAACTTTTAAAAGAATTCAAGAGTCTTGCAAGGAACAGTTCACGGTCTTGATGCAGCCCACCTCGTCTAGAGGAACTTGGTCAGGCTTTGGAAATTGGAGAATTTCAGATTATGAAAAAGACCCTAAGGGTATAGTATGTGCATTGACCAGAGCAACTATCAAAAAGAAATACCTTATTGATTTTTGGAAAATGGTTCCTACAATAAGCAAAACTCAGAAAGATTATCGAGGTTTGATTTTTTCACAAGGTATTGGAGAAGTGCCTATATTGGAACAGGCTACATTTACCATTTGGGAGAGTGTGCAATCCATGGAAGAATTTGCATACACCTCCTTTCATGGTAAAGCCGTTCAAAGAGTAAGGCAGGCCAATGGATTTAAGGAACAGATGTTTACAAGATTTAAACCCATTATGACTTTGGGTAGTTGGCAAGGAAAAAATATTTTAGCTGAATACCATGTTCCTGAAATTTCCACTTTGAATACAGTGGCAGAACCTGTTGCCCTTCCTATTTAAATTACCTCATTCAAGCCAAAGTAAAATGCCCTTTGGTCTCCAAAAGCGATATCTAAACGGATATTGAGCCCCTCCTCATTAAGTCGGTACCTAAACCCTACACCTGCGCCATATTTCATTCTTTTTAATCGGAAATCTCCGAGTTCTGTTGCCACCTGACCACCATGTCCAAAAACAACAAGGCCCAAATTTCTATAAACAGAAAATCTGTATTCCACTTGTTGTACCATGGCATGTCTATCTCTGAATTTCCCTTCAAAATAGCCACGCATCCTGTCTGAGCCTCCGGTGAGAGAAAGATGTTGAAAAGGAGCATTACCTGTTGTAAAACTCCACCAGCTTTGCAGAGCAAAACTTTGGTGTTCAAAGGTTTTCAGGTATTTCCTCAGGTCAATGGTATATTGGTTGAATGTGAATTCACTGCCTAAAAAAGACTGAAAGCTCATCCAGCCTATTCTGTTGAACCAACCTTTCGAGGGTTGAAATATATTGTCCCTATTATCCAACCTGATTCCAAAACCTAAGCCTGAAATCCTTTGGCCATCAAAGCCAAGTGGCTGGCCGCCTTCTAAAATCCCATTAGGAACACGGTCATATATATCATCTATGCGGAATTCATACCTTGGCCCAATATAGAGTCCCCTTATAATATTTCTCTCATAGTTTAGGTGGATATAAGCATAACGAGTCGAATAGGACTCCCCCTCATCAGTAGGTATTTCATTACCAATTCCAAAATACCGAAAAGGAAAATTCGATAGCTCCAATCGGCCATTGAAATAATCCCTATTTTCACTCGCCCAGAGATCCAGTTCAGTCGTAAAAACTGTCTGATTATTGAAGGTATGCAGCAAGGTAATGGGCAAGGTTGACGGACGGAGAACATCTTTTCCCTCACCCTTAAATCGGAATACCCTGATCGCCCTGACACCTAAACCCAGGCTCGTTTCAGGAGAATACACCACCGCAGGAATAAATGCCCATTTTTCTCCTGATATCAACTCGACCACCTGATCTCCAAGATCAAAAAGCTTGTCTACATTTTTTTCCTTTGTGACCTCTGTAGAATCTGTCTGGGAAAATGCCAATCCAAATCCTTCAAAAAAAAGTAACAGTATGATCAGGTATTTTTTCATCGCGACAAAACTATGAAAATAAAGCTTAATTAACGCCTGCTGGAAAAAGTAAAGACCCTGGAGCTATTGATTTTTGCTCCAAGGCCTTATTATCTATTTCTATTGAATTAAAACTCTACAATAATCCCAATGGTTGGCAAAAGTGTACCGGTTGGGTTAGGTATCAATTTGGTCTGATAACTGCTTGGATCATTAGGATTGACCTGCAAACGACCCTGATCATCCCTTACTGGTACCAAGATAGGAGGTTGTTCGGCTTCTCTGTTATAAGCATTTTGGATATCAATGTACCAGTTGAAATTCCATTTCTCAAAGAAATAGCGCTTGTCAATCCTCAAATCCAATTGATGGAAAGGTTTTAGTCTCAATGCATTGATCTGATTGAAATCCAAAATACCCTGACCTCTCAGGTTCCAAACATTGATCAATGAAGAAGTAGCCACATCAATTGGGGTATAAGGAAGCCCTCCAAGATATCGCCACCTAGCTCCGACCTCCCAGTTCTTGCGGAAACGCTTACCAGCAGTTGTACTGATGATGAACCTATTATCCCAAGCTGAAGGAACAAATCCCTCTGTGTTGGGATTGGTAAATTCACTTCTGACCAAAGTTACTGCCGCAATTCCATAAAAGTTATTGAAGAATCTTTGCTGTGCCAAGAACTCTAAACCATAAGATCTTCCTTCTGCATTGGATACCACAGGTTCGTTGCCTATGACACCAAAGTCAGCACCTAAGTTGGCAAGAGCAATACCATTCCTTAGGGAAGATGGGTAATTTTTATAACGCTTGTAAAAAGCCTCGACACTGAATCTTCTGCTTTTCTCAGGGATCACTTTCTCAATTCCTGTAACATAATGGGTGGCCTGGATAAATTTGATATCATTCAATTGATTGACCAATTCTCCCTCATTGTTCCTAAACCCCAAGGAAGTGTAGGCGGGCTTTTGGTAATAGATGCCCACATTGGAAGTCCAGAAGAGCTGTGGCTTTATTTGATAAGATACGGACAAGCGAGGGCTGATCTGGTTCAATGGGTTTTGGGCAGTTTGTCCAAAATCACTTCCATCAATCCTGACCCCACCCGTAATCAATAGACGCTCATTATTGAAATATTTGCTTCCAGAGATAAATGCACCATAACTATTGAAGAAGGTTTTATCATTCACATCTAGCACGGTGCCATCATTGGCGAAAGAGAACCTATCGAAAGTATTGACAAAAAATCTCGCAAATTCGTAATTCACACCATATTTAAGGTTAAATCCTTTGGTGAAAATAGAGTTCTCAGCCCTGAATTTATTTTCACTTTCCTGAGAAGTATAATCGAAAGTAAGGTTAGCAGGGTCACTTTCATCATTTTGAAAATACTTGAAAGACCTATTGTTCAGCATATTTCTACTGAGCACAAATGTCCAGAATCCATTCTCTCTGTACCGCTTTAATTTTAAACCTGTTGTATAATTCCACTGGGTCGAAATCGGGAGGTTTTCCAAGAGGTACAACCTGTTTTCTTTTTCTTCCTCAGTTTCATTATCGGGAACATCAAAGTTCAATACAAAATCATCAATAGCCCCTACTCCAATAAAGGTCAGTTCCGTTTTCTCATTGAGCTTTGTGGTTGTCTTAACCGTAAAATCGTTAAATGTGGGAAGAAAGGGCAAACCAAGCTGTCTGAACAAGAAGCTCAGATAAGACCTTCTGGCAGAAACAAGATAAGTGGTCTTCTCCCCAATTGGGCCTTCATTGGAAATCGTAAATTCACTTGCGCCTAAGGTCATTTGTGTAAACATCTTGTCCTTACGGCCATCTTTGAGCTGAAATTCAAAGAAGGAGCTAAGGGAATTCATTCTATCTGCTGGAAATCCACCAGTAATGACATCCACATTTTTGATCAGGTTCACATTCAGGATACCAACAGGTCCACCAGAAGAACCCTGAGTAGCAAAGTGATTGATGACAGGAACCTCAATCTCATCCACGAAAAACTTATTCTCATTCGGTGCACCACCTCTTATGATGATATCATTTCTGAAACTAGCCGTACTGGCTACACCTGGTAGAGACTGGATTACCCTACTGATATCCCTGTTTCCTCCAGGATATCTTTCGATTTCATTGGTATTCAGCCTACGCACTGAAATTGGCGTTTCGTCAGATCTGGTAAAATCCGAAGAAACAGTCACTTCAGTCAGCTCTGAAGCTTCTTCCTCCAGATCAAAATCCAATCTGACCGCTCTGGCCAAAGTGACCTGAATTTCAAATGAGGTTTTGGAACGGAATCCCACAAAGCTGGCTCTGACATTATACAGTCCAGGCTCGAGATTAGTGATTACATAATTGCCATTCTCATCGGATACAGTACCATATTCGGTACCTAAGAGGACGATATTGGCAAAAGGAATTCCTTCATTATTGGCTTTATTGAAAATCCTTCCGCGGATTTCACCGCTCTGAGCATTGACAAATGAAGAAATGAAAACAAAGGAAATGACAAGCAGTATAAATGAACGCCGCATATTTGAGTATTAAGAATACTGTAACAATCCAAAATCGATCTGAAATGTTTCAAAAATTGGATAATTTATTTATAAAAGTTCATCTTTCTTTCCTTTTCATATAAATCCTTCACTTTCCAAAGTCTCCACCAAGGAGTACCAGGCGAATCATGATGCTCGTAATGATATCCAAAAAAGTAACAGGAAAGGAATGACCAAATATGGTTCCTTCTTTGAGAGCGTGAGTGATGCTTGTTGTCTGACTCTCCCCTATGTGGCAAAAATGTCCCAAAATAGAACAATTGTAGCGTAGACAACACAGCAGGCAGCATCCAAAAGATGATCAGGTTTTCAACGGGAAGAAATAATTTCAAGACATTGAAAGTAATGGCCATCAGCAGAATTTGCCAAATAGATACGTATTGTTTAATAAAACTGAAATACCACAAGAAAAAGTTACCCGATGGATGATAATCAGGATCCTCATCCGTAGCCACATGACGGTGATGTTCATGATGCTTTGGAAACAATTTCCAATAGAAATTATAAGAAAAAAGTAGGGCTGCTATCCATCCGATTCCATGATTGATTTTCTTGTTGCTTGATACAATACCATGCATGGCATCATGGGCGGTAATAAAAAGCCCAGTGTAAAGATGCATTTGAAGCAATACCGCTACATAGGTGAGCGGGTTAGACCAGCTAAAATCCCAATGAAGTAGCAACAAGAGGGAAGTTAACCAAAGCGCAATAATACCTAGGCCGATAAATATCCCTTTGGGATCTAAAGGTTCAGTATTTTTCAAGGTTTTAGCCACAAAACAAAATTAAGCAAATACGGTGCTTATTTATCAAAAGGAATGTATTTTATGCTTTACTTCTTCCATCAACCACATAGGGGTAGAAGTGGCCCCGCAAATTCCCACGGTCTCTTCCGGATTGAACCATTCTTTCATTACCTGATCAGGATTGGACACAAAATAGGTATTGGGATTCCGTTCTTTACAGACATTGTACAAAACCTTTCCATTGGATGATTTGGTACCGCTCACAAAAACGATTTTATCAAATTTATCCGCAAAATCCCTCAATTCCTTGTCTCTATTGGAAACCTGACGGCAAATGGTATCATTGGTATTTACCGTGATGCCGTTTTCCTTCAAAATGTTATTAATTTCGTAAAATTTATCCGTACTCTTTGTCGTCTGACTGTATAAGGTGATGTTTTTGGGAAGACTAGGAAGATCGAGTTCACTGATATCCTGAAAGACAACCGCCTTATTATTGGTCTGACCCAACAAACCTATTACCTCCGCATGACCATGTTTACCATAGATGTAGATTGTCTCATCTTTATCAAAAGAATTCTTGATCCTGTTCTGTAGTTTTAAAACAACAGGACAGCTTGCGTCTATAAGGGTAAGATTATTGTTGATGGCCAGTTCGTAAGTTGATGGCGGTTCCCCATGCGCTCTGATCAAAACCTTCTCATTCTGCAGGTTTTTCAAATTGTCATGGTCAATGATCCTTAAGCCTTTTTTGGTCAGGCGATTTACTTCTTCATCATTGTGCACAATATCTCCCAAACAATACAGATAACCCTGCTCGTCCAGTATTTCTTCTGCCATTTCAATAGCATAGACCACTCCGAAACAAAAGCCGGAGTGTTGGTCGATATATACTTTCAGGTTCATCATATGCTATTAACTATTGACTATTAGAATTGTTTTGCGCTTAAATTTCTTTCAATTTTTTTACTGAGGATAAATGCTTACCAATAGAGCTGCCCACCTAACGTGTTGATAAATAGGTAGAAAGACCAAGTTTAATTAAAGCCCAGTTTCATCCCGAAATAGGTACCCAACAATAAGGAAATCTTTTTGGTATTGGGTATTCTGATTCTTTGATGAGTAATTGTCTCTGGCGATAGGTCTTTAATTTTATCAAATAGCTTTTGATAATACAAATAGGCTACTTTCACTCCCAGCTTTGCCCCTTTGGGAAGCCTCCTGATTCCGTCCAATGCCTCATCAAAATCTTTTTGGATATCCTCTTCAATCAATTGCTTGACCGATTTGTCAAAAGCATTGAAATCCACACCAGGGAAATACACTCTACCTCTTTCTTCAAAATCGCTTTTGATATCCCTAAGGAAATTGACTTTTTGGAATGCTGCACCGAGTTTACAGGCTGGCTCTTTTAGACTATCATACATCTGCTGATCCCCTTCAACGAATACTTTGAGGCACATCAGCCCCACTACCTCAGCTGAACCATAGATATATTCATGGTACCTGGAATCATTGTACGTCTTGAAGTCAAGGTCCATCTCCATACTTCTTAGAAAAGCTTCTATGAGGTCTAGATCGATATGGTATTGATTGACAATCAATTGAAAGGCGTGTAGAACAGGATTTAAACTTATCCTTTTTTCAATTGCCTCATAGGTATCCTTTTTGAAAAGCGCCAATAAGCTCTTTTTATCCTTATCATGAAAGGTGTCTACGATTTCATCCGCATAGCGGACAAAACCATAAATCGCATAAATGGGCAAATGAAACTTTTTATCCAGGGTTTTAATCCCTAAAGTAAAACTCGTACTATAGCGTTGAGTTATCAACTTGCTGCACTCAAAGGTGGTCTGATCAAAAAGCGATTTCGCATCCATACCCATAATATACAAATTAATCTACAAATTGTTTTCTTTCATAACTTCCCTGGCCACAACATGACCTGAAATTATGGTGGGTGGAACTCCCGGCCCTGGAACAGTCAATTGACCTGTATAGTAGAGATTCTTCACTTTTTTACTTTTCAGAGAAGGCTTCAGAATAGCTGTTTGGAACAAGGTATTCGCCAAGCCGTAGGCATTTCCTTTGAAAGCATTATAATCGGCTTTGAAGTCAGAGTGTGCATAAGACCTTTTGTAGATGATATGACTTCTGATCTCCTGACCGGTCAATTTTTCCAACCTATCCATGACTATATTGAAATATTTTTCTCTGATTTCCTCCCCATCTTCCAAATCAGGAGCCAATGGAATCAAAATGACCAAATTCTCTTTTCCTTCAGGAGCAACTGAAGGATCTGTCTTGGAGGCAGCAGATAAATAGAATAGTGGCCTTTCAGGCCATCTTGGATTTTTATAAATGGCATCAGCATGTGGTCCCATCTGCTCATCAAAGAACAGCACATGGTGGGTGAGGTTGTCCAATTTCTTGTCCACACCAATATAAAACAACAGGGATGAAGGGGCCATTACCCTTTTGTCCCAATATTTCTCATCGTAATTCCTGTACTCAGGCGCCAAAAGCTTACTATCAACATGATGGTAGTCTGCACCTGCTACTACAACGTCTGCTTCAATATTCTCTCCAGATTTTAAGACAACACTTTTTGCCTGACCATTTTGAACATTGATTTTTGATACATCTGCCCCAAGTCTTATATCCACACCTTTTTCCTCAGCCAATTTGACCATACCTTTGATGATTTCGTGCATACCGCCCATAGGATACCAAGTACCCAAAGCAATATCGGCATAATTCATCAAGCTGTACAATGCCGGTATATTATCAGCTGTTTCACCTAAGAATATGACAGGGAATTCCATCAAGCGGATGATGTTCTCATCCTTGAAAAATTTCCGCACATGTTTCGCCATGGATTGAAACACATCCATTCGGATAATATCTGCCAGTAATTTTGGATTGGTAAATTCAAAGAGAGACCTACTAGGTCTGTATACTAGATCCTGAATACCAACTTTATATTTATAAGCAGCCTGATCGAGAAATTCATCCAACTTTGGACCTATTCCTGGCTCCATGCTTTCCAAAAGTGCCCTGAACTCCCCAAGATTTGCGGGTATTTCCACAAATTGGTCTTGTCCAAAGACAACAGTATAAGAAGGATCAAGCCTGATCAAATCATAATAGTCAGATGGCTTTTTGCCAAAATGGCCAAAATATGATTCAAACACATCTGGCATCCAATACCAGCTTGGCCCCATATCAAAAACAAAACCCTCGGCTTCGAACTTTCGGGCTCTCCCGCCGGGGGTTGTGTTTTTTTCTAAAATTGTAACCTGATATCCCAAATGGGCAAGGTGGGTAGCAGCTGATAAGCCGGCAAATCCAGCTCCTAATACAACTACATGTTTATTGGGCATATTCAATATTAGTTTTTATGTTGGTACATGTGCAGATCATCCTTCAAAAGCTTCCTAGCAATATGTATCCTATTTTTTACAGTTCCTATTGGAATATTCAATTTATCAGCGATTTCATGGTATTTAAAACCCCTGAAGTGCATCATGAAAGGTGTTTTGTAAACATCTTCAAGATTTGCTATTGCAACCTGAATGTCCTCCATGGCAAAATCACCGTAGGCGCCATTTTCAACCAACACATCCCCTGAATTCAGATAGTGAAGGTTATCAGTAGTGTCTACAAAAGTACCTCTTCTTACCATTCTCTGATAATTGGTAATGAAGGTGTTTTTCATAATTGTATATAACCACGCCTTCAGATTAGTACCTTCGGTAAATTTCTCCCGATTGGTGAATGCCTTGACCATCGTATCTTGTAATAGGTCATTGGCATCATCCATGTCTCTGGTCAACTTAAGAGCAAAAGGCTTCAAAGAACTTGAAAGCTTATTCAAAGAGTAACTAAATTCTAGAGTTGTCATGGCGTTTTCTTTTTTGTTTAATCAAATGTAGTAATCATTAAACAAATAGCAAGCATTCTGTCTAATTATTTTTTCATTTTCTTAAACAAAATTAAGATTCCATATCCAATTTACCTCAAATATCTCCTAATAAAGCTGAAAAGAAGGTTTTTTGGCACAAAAAAAGGTGAGAATTCAAATTCCCACCTTGTTTAATTTTTAATATGAATCGTAAAACTATTTTTCTTGAAGCACAGGACTGATTTCCTCCAGATAATCTTTGATTTGTCTGATGTAATGCATGGCTTTTACATTGGAGGGGAATTCAAGGTCCTGACCTACAATTTGATAACCGGAAACGATGATCTGGGAATTGTTGAATCTTCTTGACAAAGAATTGATGTAATTCTGAACTTCTTCAGGGCCTGGAGAAGTCGTAATAATCGTCATCAGATATTCTGGTTTGTGCAGCTTATACACTTCAAGAAGATCATCATTGGGGGTATTCTGACCCAAATAGATCACCCTATGTCCTTTTGCTTTGATCAGGAAGGCTGCAAAAAGCAGGGAAATCTCATGCAACTCACCTGCCGGCAAGTATAACAGAAATTTCTTTCCGCCTCCTCTATACATCTGTCCATCTATCGCCACAATGAGCTTTTGTCTAACCAGATTGCTGATAAAATGCTCCTGAGCCGGATTGATCGCACCCGTTTGCCACAAAACTCCTATTTTGGACATGAAGGGATAAATGATATTCATCATGGTCTGTTCAAAACCAATCTTGAGAATATTGGTGGACAAGACCTTATCAAACCTTTCCTCATCCATTTCGATCATACAGATCGTCAAAGCATGGATCTGATCATCATGGGTCAGGCTTTTTTCAGTCATTTTGACTACTTGCTCGCGCATCTCCTCACTGGACATGCTGGCAATTTTACTGATTTTGATACCATTGTCATTGAGAAGGGCAACATTCAATATCAGTTTAAGGTCCTCATCATCATAGTACCGTATGTTGGTATCTGTCCGCTTTGGTGACAGCAGACTATACCGCTGTTCCCATATTCTCAGGGTATGGGCTTTAATGCCCGACAGCTGCTCTAGATCTTTGATAGAATACGTACTCACTATGTTTGTTTTTTAAAGAATTTCCTAGGTACAACAAACAGGCCAAACGACACTGCATCATTTTTTTTATTGGTGGCATGATGGGCCTGATGGGCCCTAAATATGCCTAACAGAATTCCGTTTTTAGGTCTTTCAAACCACTTCAGCCTTCTGTGAACCAATACATCATGGATAAAGAAATAGAGCATGCCATAAAAACTGATGCCCACTCCCATCCAAAATCTGTAATCCAATGTATCCACCCCCAAAAATATCAGCAGTACAGCGATACTTCCGAACAACAATGAAAACAGATCGTTGAGCTCGAAGAAATGTTTGGAGGGCTGATGATGGGTCTTATGGATATTCCACAAGGGCCCATGCATGATATATTTGTGGATAAACCATCCCGATATTTCCATCACCACAAATCCTACAATTATAAATAACACTGCATACATCATATGGCTAACTCTTTAAAGACTAGATTGTTTTACTAACAAGAGATGATTTTATAGAATTAAATTCAAAATGGCAAAAAATGCCACCATATTGATCAATAAATGGAGTGATAACTTGTTGTCTTTTTGAAATTGCATTTTTCGGTAAATCATCTGTATGATAAAGGCTGTTCCCAACCACCCCAAATAGTTGGATAAAGGAATAATGCCACCTTCCCAAGTCCAAAAATCCAGGGCAACCGCTACAGGTTCAATTAAAAAATCAACCCCGACCATCACCAATGCACCAAATAAAGAAGCTAATAAATCATTGGAAACGTTTTTTTGAAACAGATGCCCGGTCAAGTAAACCAAAATCAGCCAGTTGACTCCTATCATCAAAGGAACTTCAAAAAACTTTATCCCCAGCACAGGGCCATAGCTGTAGTTTCCAAAAGGAAAGCCTGTATGTACCCCCGTAACTTCTGAACCATATCCAATGATAAATGCTAAAATGGCAAATATGATAAAGTCTTTGTTCCAATCATGATGGAACAACAACATAACTCCCAAGCCTGTCAACAGATGAAAAGGCGTCAAAAACTGAAAATAAGGCCTTACGCTTGGAATCGCCATTCCTATGATACCCACCAAGTAAAGAACTGTTATGATAAATTTGAAGAGGGAAGATTTATTCTCCTGAATTTCTTGAATTATGGTTTTCACAGATTTATCGTTGATTTTAATCCAATGGAGTAAAGGAATTACCACATAAATTGGGGAATCTGCTCCAATCACAGATTGTTTAACAACATACCCGTATATTTGTTGGCAAATTGAATGCAACATTACTAAATATAAATCGAAGTCTTATGCTATTGTACAATGTAACGGTCAATATAGAAAAGGATGCTGAAGAAGAATGGGTCATCTGGATGAAAGAAACACATATTCCGGATGTACTGAACACCGGCATGTTTGTTGAAAACAGGTTCTACAAAATCCTTCATGATGCCGAAGACGGAACTGTGAATTATTCTGTCCAATACTTTGCTGAGGACATGGAAAAAATCATGGAATATCAAAGAACCTTTGCACATAAGTTACAGCATGATGTGAAAGAAAAATTTGGTGAAAAATTCGTAGCCTTCAGAACCTTGTTGGAAACGGTAAAATAAAATCAAAAATACCCAAAATCAGACTTTTGCATCAGACTCCATGGCCACATCTTCTGAAACCCAAGTTCATGACAAATTCCGCTGCCCATGGTGCATGGGGTTCAAAGAATACATGCATTACCATGACGAAGAATGGGGGGTACCTGTTTTTGATGATCAAAAGCAATTTGAGTTTTTGGTACTGGAAAGTGCACAAGCAGGGTTGAGCTGGTCCACCATACTCAAAAAGAGAGAGGGTTATCGCCAGGCTTTTGCTGACTTTGATTACCGAATTGTCGCAGACATGCCGGAAGGGTATGTGCAGGAATTACTTCAGAATGCAGGTATTATCCGCAACGAACTGAAAATAAGGGCCGCCATCAACAATGCCAGAAGATTTATGGAAATCCAGGCCTCTTCTGGCAGTTTTAGCCATTACATCTGGGATTTCGTTGACGGCAAACCTGTTCAGAATGAATGGAAGTCACTTTCCGAGATTCCAGCCACCACAGCTATTTCAGACCGTTTGGCCAAAGACCTTAAGAAAAAGGGCTTTAAATTTTTAGGCAGCACGACGCTGTACGCCCATATGCAGGCTACCGGCCTGGTCAATGACCATATGGTAGAATGTTGGCGATATGAAGAGGTACGAAATTTGGGTTTGAGCCTATAGTTCATTCCTGTTAATAGCTCATTTCATCGATTTTCACTTTTCCTTTATAAGTCCAGTAGATAATCGTAGTATAGGAAACCACAAAAGGAAGTCCAAATGCCGCCAAAATGGCCATTGTCCTGAGCGTATACTGGGAAGATGCAGCATTATAAATATCCAGGTTGAAGACTGGATCAAGATTGGATATCATCATATTTGGAAATATGCCCAATGCAAATAGCATCACCACCGCAGCAATCATGCTTGCGGAAGAAATGAAAGTCCATCCATAATTTCCCTTGTGCAAGGTTCTTGGAATATTTGCTATAGCAAGGATATTCAGCAGGACAACAGTCCAGGCAAAAACCGATATCAATGTTTCGTGCTCTTCAACCAAGGCATGCTTATTCCCAGGAAGGTCTATCAACCCAAATGAAAAATTGGCAATCATCTCAGGTTTAAGGTATAAGGTAAGTCCCGAAAAACCCAGATAAAGGGGTACAAATACCCAATAAGCCACTTTGATCCATTTTTGTACCTGGAGTTGAAGATCTCCTTCAGTTTTCATATTAAGGTAAATAGAGCCATGCAAGGCAAACATACTGACCGCAAATACACCCGCTAATAGGGCATAAGGTTTCAACAAATCAAATACATTACCCTGAAATTCCATGTCTGAGCCAATAGCAAAACCCATGACCACATTGCCAATGGCAACACCAAATAAGAAAGCTGCCAAGATGGATCCAAAAGAAAATCCCTTGTCCCAGAAACTTCTCCAAGCGGTACTCTTCTCCTTGCTTCTGAATTCAATCGAAACTGCCCTGAATATCAATGCGATCAATAACATCATAAAAGGCAGATAGAATCCGGAAAATGCAGTGGCATATACATTGGGAAAAGCTGCAAATAAAGCACCACCCGCAGTAATCAGCCACACTTCATTACCGTCCCATACAGGGCCTATGGCATTCATAAGAATTCTCCGGTTGTAATCACCTTTTGAAAATAAATGGACTATACCCACTCCCAAATCAAACCCATCCAAAATGGCGTATCCAATCAATAGGATACCTACCAAAACATACCAAATAATATTGTAATCCATATCAATGCGGTTTAATAATGTCCATTTTATCAGCTCTTTTTTTGAATCCTGCTTCGTATGCTTGTACACTTTCAGGACCATGCTTGATTTCCCTATCCAAAACATAAAGCCAAACGAAGAACAAAAGGGTATATACAATCATAAACATGACGAGAGAAATTGCCACTTCCTCTGTGGTAATGGACTTCGAGACCCCTTCACTTGTCCTCAAGAGTCCCTGCACAATCCATGGCTGCCGGCCTCTCTCAGCAGATACCCATCCCAGTTGGTTGGCGATCACAGGCAAAGCCACTGCCGGCAAATACAGTTTCAAAAGCCAGGTGGTTTGGAACAATTTACCCTTCCACAGCATGAACAAGGTAAAAAGGGTCAAACCTATAAAGAGCATACCCAAAGCAACCATCAAATGGTAGCTTTGAAAGACGCCATTGACAGGGGGCCAATCCTCCTTGGGCCATTCTTCCAATCCTTTAACTTCTCCTAGTGTATCTCCATGGACTAAAAAACTCAACATACCCGGGATAGCAATACCGGTGGTTTGCCTTGTTTCCGGATCAGTCCAACCAAACAGGTACAAGGGGGCATTTGTTTGGGTTTCGTAAAGACCTTCAAATGCCGCTAATTTGGCCGATTGGTACGCCTCCACTACTTTGGCATGTGTATGTCCTATTAGTGGTTGGGCCAGTGAACCCAGTGCAGCTACGACCAGTGCAATGGAGAAGGAAATCTTCGCAAACTCAAGATGCTTCTTTTTCAACAGGTAATAAGCCGCGACACTCATCACCAAAAATGCCCCTTGGATAAAGGCTCCTACAATGACATGGGAGAATCTCACCATAGCCGAAGGGTTGAATACCATCTCCCAAAAATCTGTAATGACCGCCCTTCGGATTCCGAAATCCTCCACTATCTCATAAGCCACAGGCGTCTGTTGCCAGCTATTGGCCACTACTATCCAAAAACCAGAAAGAATTGAGCCAACTGCCACCATAATTGTTGCAAAAAGGTGCATGCCCGGTTTTACCCTATTCCAACCAAAGAGCAAAATGGCCAAAAAGCCGGACTCCAAAAAGAAGGCAAAGATCCCTTCAGCTGCCAATGGAGAGCCGAAAACATCTCCGACAAACCTAGAGTATGTGGACCAATTGGTGCCAAATTCAAATTCCATCACAATTCCTGAAGCGACCCCCACAGCAAAATTGGCTGCAAAAATCTTGATCCAAAACCTGGTGATTTTCTCATAGATCTCTTTTTTAGTGATGAGATAAAGAGATTCAAATATGACCAAAAGCAGTCCCATCCCTATGCTAAAGGGTGGGAAGATATAATGGAACATGATGGTGAATGCGAATTGGATCCGCGACAGGGTTTCTACATCCCAATTCATAAGTACTCTTCTTTAGAAGTTTTTCGATAAAGAAGAAAAGCAGTCACAATAAAGATTATGCCTGCAATAATTTTTAGTATTTTGGGTGTATGAAAATCCAGAATATATTCAGGCAAAAAAGGTAATTTGACTATTATCTTGTAAAACAGCATCAGCGTCAAACCGGTAAGAAAAAGCCATTGAACTGGATTTTTAACCATTTTTCTTGGAGTCTGGAACTTTAATTTAGATTTAATTAGTTAAAATTACGCATTACGTATTAAGAAAACGTGACCTACATCACCTTTTTAACAATGAAAACGCTATGATGGGAGCCAAAGGGGAAATCGGAAATTACCTAAAAGAACATTTCCCGGATTTTGAATCAGCATTGGTCGAAGAAATAAAAAATGAGGGTGAACTCATTTTATTTCCCGCAGATGAACTGATCATGGATATAGGACAAAAAGTGGAACAGATTCCACTCATTGTCAATGGTATCGTAAAAGTCTTTCGGGAAGATGAAGATGACCACGAAATATTTTTATACTACTTACATCCTGGAGAAGCCTGTGCGATCACTTTGATCTGCTCTGCCAGAGAAGGGTATTCAAAAATCAAGGCCATACCTGTAGAAGATACTACAGCGATAGTCCTCAATATCAGCAAACTGGATGAATGGATGCCAAAATATAAATCCTGGTACTATTTTGTCATGGACAGTTATCAAGACAGATTTGAGGAATTGCTCAAAGTAGTCGATGCTGTGGCATTTAGACAGATGGACCAACGGTTGATTGAATACCTCAATAAGACTGCAAAAGCCAACAAATCACGTATCATCAATGAAACTCAAAGCCAAATAGCCTTGGAACTCAACTCCAGTAGGGAAGTCATTGGAAGATTGCTCAAAAAGCTGGAACAACAGGGAAAAGTGAAAGTAAGCAGAAATCAAATAGCGCTTCTGAAATAAAAAATGGGACAAGTCAAACTTGCCCCATTCTCACTTTTTGATCTTTTTAAAGATCTTTTTTAGCTAAATAGAAATCAACCATTTCGTAGTCACTGGCTTCTCTCTCCTGCATTTCGGCAACAGTTTTTGGTGGCGGTACAATCACTTTCTCTCCAGGAGTCCAGTTCAGAGGCATGGCCACTTTGTACTTATCGGCAGTCTGCAACGCAATCAATACCCTCTTGATCTCATCCATATTTCTACCCACATTCAAAGGATAGTACATGATCAATCTGATTTTACCGTTAGGATCGATGAAAAACACCGCCCTTACGGCTGCTGTTTCACTTTCTCCTGGTTGTAACATGCCGTATAGTTTAGACACTTTCATGTCAATATCAGCCACAATAGGGAATTCGAACAACACCCCTGTATTTTTCTTGACGTTGTTCACCCAAGCGATATGGGAGTGGATAGAGTCAATGCTTAGTCCTACCAATTTAGTACCGTGATCATCGAAGAATTTTTGATCCAAAGCAAAACCGCTCATCTCTGTGGTACAAACTGGAGTAAAGTCAGCTGGGTGAGAGAATAAAATGGTCCAACTTCCCTTTATGTATTCTAAAAACTGCATTGGTCCTGTTGTTGTCATCGCTTTGAAATCGGGAGCCTGATCCCCAATTCTTGGCATTGTGATTATTTCTTGTTCGTTCATGATATGTTAATTTTATGGTTTTTTATTTGTTTTGATAATACAAATTACGGCAGAATCCCATAGACGTTATGAGACCTGAGTCACTATAGAGTTTTATTTTCAATAGAAAATATCTATCCCCTGTTTATTCTGTCAAATATCTAAATTTAAAAAATCAGGCTTTTTACATTAAACCTTTCAAGACCTAAAACCCCTTCACAAAACCAACAAAAAAACCAACAACCCTTTAACAGATCATTGGTTCTTTTAAAATATTTAATATTAAAGTTCGGAGATTCGAATTCGAAGCTTGGACTTTGAATTTTTGGGCTTTGTTATTGGAAATTGGTTATTTGAAATTAATAATAATTCATTATTTCACCGGCTTATAAGCATCCTTATACCTGCTCCATATTTCATAAATCGGATTCCCGGTAGAGCTCATCCCGCTGTGATGCCATTCTCTGTCAATCACTTCAAAATCAAAGCCCAAACTGGCTCCGACCCTGGAATCATCCCTGGAAAAAAACTCAATACTTTCTACATATTTGCCGTTTTCAGCCGAATAGGTTCCCCCACCTGTACCCATAAACTGTTTAGTCTCGGAATTGAAAGCTATCCATTGGAAACGGCCTCCTGTTAAAATTTTCACTGTTCTTCGGGCTCCTGGCGTGCTTCGGCTCAGTTCCCCATCAGATTTCCTTCCGGTAAATACCCAGTTGGCAGTTAGGGCATCTTTTCTTTCCCCTATTTTCTCCCAAATTTCCACTAATGTCTGACCATTAATTTCGGCAGAAATCACTATTTTGTTATCAGCCATATCCAGATTAAAAGTAGTGGTATTGCCTACGTATTCTGGATTCAACGTAAAGAAATCCAAGGTTTCTGCATACTTGTTGCCTTCCAGCGTAAACTCTCCCCCTCCGGCACCGATAAATTTATTGGTTCCTATCTCTTTGGCTCCAAAAGCAAAGTATCCATCCTGATACAGTTTGACATATTCTTTATCTGTCACAGGTTGACCATTTTGATGGGTCATTTTCCAAGCCCCTTCTATTTGCTGTGCGTACAGTAAACCAGTCAAAAACAGCAAAGGCAGTAAGAATATTTTTTTCATGTTTCGATTTTTTTAGGTTTATATGGCTAATTTACAACAATAACTATGCTAATGAAAACCTTTATACTCGGACGGACAAAAGAAGAGGTACAAAGGCTGATTCCTGAAAAACAAATCAAAACCGTCAAATTGGGAGAAGCAAGAATCTGCGTAAGCAGGGACGGGGAAGACTATTTTGCTTTTGAATCTCACTGCCCTCATAGAAAAGCCGACCTAAGCCGTGGTTTCCTCAACGGCATTCAGGAAATTGTATGTCCTTTACACGAATACAGGTTCAACCTCAAAACAGGACAGGTGAGCAATGCACAATGCCCTGACCTCACTTTGTACAAAACAGAACTAACAGAGGAAGGCCTCAAGATTACCGTTCCCGTTTCAATGTAACCTGACCCCATTCGGCACCGGTTTATCAGTAGAAGCTAATACTATATTACCCATTTTATCACTAAAACCAGTCACCAGAACCTCAGACATAAAATCTGCTATTTGTTTTGGTTCAAAATTACAAACACAAATCACCTGCTTGCCAATCAACTCTTCAGGCATATAAAGATGCGTAATCTGTGCAGAAGACTTCTTTATGCCCAATTCTCCCAAATCCACCCAAAGTTTATAGGCAGGTTTTCGGGCCTTTTCAAAATTCTCTGCCTTGATAATTGTCCCAATACGAATGTCTATTCTTTGAAAATCACTAAAGTCAATCGTTTGCATTGAAAATTAATTTTATTATTTTTACAGACCTAACTGCCAATCGGTAGTTAAAACTACTCAAACCTCTTTCAAAAATGACACTGACGAACAATATTTCTTCCGAAGTTGCCAAGATTCTTACGCTAAGTGTAGGTTTCTGTCTTTTTTTGAATTTTACTTCCTTTGCACAAGGTGAGCGTGACAGAAACGATATGCCTAAAAACACAGATACCATGGGACAATTCGAAAGTCCGGAATCTGCAGCAATGGAAATGAAGAATGAAAATTATTTTAGGAACACCACCACTGTAAAAAATAACCCAACCCCTATCAACAACAATCAGGTAAAAAAAGATAACCCTATTTACAAACAGGGAGGAGAAAAAGACACCAAGAAAGAGGGAATGTCTACTTTATCCTTTAATCTCTTCCTTTATATTGTGGATAAATTCAAAGAGGATTAAATGCAAATACCAATAAATCCAAAATGAAAAGAGAGACTATTAAGTCTCTTTTTTTTATTCTATCTATTGGCATTTGTCAATTTTCTATGATTGATGATTTTTTTTCAAAACTCCCATTTTTACTGAAAAATCCCAGATAGCAATCCCCATGGTAACAGAAATGTTCAAAGAATGCTTGGTTCCCAATTGGGGTATTTCTATAACCACATCACTCTCCTGAATCGCTTCCGGCTCAACCCCAAAAACTTCATTTCCAAATACCAATGCGTATTTCCCATACACATCCGGTTGAAATTCATCCAACTTCACACTTTTGTCCACCTGCTCAAAAGCACAAATAGTATAGCCTTGGGATTTGAGTGCCTTCAAGGCATCCGAAGTACTGGGAAAGTACTCCCAAGCAACAGATTCGGTGGCCCCAAGCGCAGTCTTTTGTATTTCCCTATGCGGAGGACATCCCGTAATACCGCAAAGACAGATTTTCTCTACCAAAAAAGCATCCGAAGTTCGGAAAGCAGAGCCCACATTATTGAGGCTCCTGACATTGTCCAACACGATGACCAAAGGTGATTTTTTAGCTTCCTTAAACTCTTCCACCGACTTCCGGTTGAGTTCTTCCATACTTAATTTTTTCATGCGGTTTTGATTCGCCTTTGATATATTTTAATTTCAAGCTTTCAATAATTTTCAAAATTAGCACAAAGATTTAATTCAGGGACATTATGGCCAAAGTGAAGGATAAGGAAGTCAAAGAAACCCCCTTGATGAAACAATATAATGCCATTAAGGCAAAGCACCCTGGAGCATTGTTGCTCTTCAGGGTGGGGGATTTTTATGAGACTTTTGGTGAAGACGCCATTAAGGCCAGCAAAGTCCTGGATATCGTGCTCACCAAAAGAGCAAATGGTGCAGCATCCCATATAGAACTGGCCGGATTTCCCCATCATTCACTGGACAGCTACCTGCCCAAATTGGTAAGAGCAGGAAACCGAGTTGCCATCTGTGACCAATTGGAAGACCCCAAGGAAGTAAAGGGTATTGTAAAACGAGGAGTGACAGAACTGGTCACGCCAGGCCTTTCCTTCAATGACAATGTCCTGGACAAAAGGAGAAACAACTACCTTGCTTCCATCTATTTCGGAAAAGATATTTTGGGGATAGCCTTTCTCGATCTCTCCACGGGTGAATTTATGGCTGCTGAAGGCAGTCAGGGATATATTGAAAAGTTGTTGCAAAGCTTCAACCCTTCAGAAGTCATCTATTCAAAGACAGCCCGATCCAGAGCACAGGAAATCCTTAAAGACCAGTACACCACTTTCCATTGTGAAGATTGGGTGTACCAATATGACTATACTTACGAAAAACTCACCCATCACTTTGCTACCGCAAACCTAAAAGGATTTGGTATCGAAACCCTTGAGCATGGCATCATCGCGGCTGGTGCGATCTTATATTACCTGGAAGAAACAGAACATAAAGAAGTCAAACATATCGCCTCCATTTCCAGAATAGCAGAGGAAAAATATGTATGGCTGGATAAATTTACCATCCGAAACCTCGAACTCGTCTATCCCCAACAGGATGGAGGTATCCCTCTTATCAATATCCTAGACCATACGGTCACTCCTATGGGTTCAAGAATGCTCAAAAAATGGATGGTGCTTCCTTTAAAAGAAAGAGAGCCGATCGAGGAGCGGCTCAAAGTAGTCGAGTATCTTTATGATGATAGTGATTTGGGAGAAACTATTCTTTCTCACCTGAAGCATATCGGTGATCTGGAAAGACTCATTTCGAAGGTAGCTGTAGGCAGAATCAATCCAAGGGAGATGAACCAGCTGAAAAAAGCACTTAAAAGTACCTTGCCGATCAAGGAATTGATGAAGTCTTCTCAGAGTGATTCTTTGAAAAAACTTTCGGATCAGATCAATCCATGTGAATTTCTTTTGGAGAAAATTGAAAAGGAACTTCAGGAAGATGCGCCCATGCTTGTCCATCAGGGCAATATCATCAAAGATGGTGTTGATGCTGAGCTGGATGAGTACCGCGGTCTGGCTAACAGTGGAAAAGACTACCTGGTCGCCTTACAGCAGAGAGAAACCCAGAGAACCGGCATTTCTTCTCTAAAAGTAGCCTTTAACAAGGTATTTGGCTACTATTTGGAAGTAACCAACGCCCATAAGGATAAAGTGCCGGAGGAATGGATCAGGAAACAGACCCTCGTCAATGCAGAACGGTATATCACGCCTGAACTCAAAGAGTATGAGGAAAAAATCCTGAATGCAGAAGAGCGTATGATAGGAATAGAACAAAAATACTTCCTAGCCCTCGTCCAAGACGCTTCCGAATATGTGACACATATCCAACAGAATGCAAGGATATTAGCAACAGTGGACTGCCTGCTTTCCTTTGCCGGAGTAGCCAAAGCCAATCAATATTGCAAGCCCAAAATTTCAGATACAGACACCCTCGAAATCAAGGACGGCAGACATCCGGTGATTGAAAAGCAGTTGCCGGTAGGAGAAGAATACGTGCCCAACGATATTTATCTTGACAACGACAACCAACAGATCATCATCATCACCGGGCCCAATATGGCCGGTAAATCAGCATTGTTGAGACAGACAGCGCTTATTGTTCTGATGGCCCAAATGGGCTGTTTCGTCCCTGCCTCTTATGCCCGTATCGGTATTATAGATAAGGTCTTCACCCGTGTGGGCGCTTCGGATAACCTCTCCAAAGGTGAATCAACCTTTATGGTGGAAATGACCGAAACTGCCAGTATCCTGAACAACCTCTCGGATAGAAGCTTAGTCTTGATGGATGAAATCGGCAGGGGAACCTCTACTTATGACGGGATTTCCATTGCTTGGTCTATTGTGGAATTTCTGCATAATCACCCAAAATTTAGAGCAAAGACCCTTTTTGCCACCCATTACCATGAACTCAATCAGCTTGCGGATGATTTCCCAAAAATCAAAAACTTCAACGTTTCGGTGAAAGAGGTGGGTAATAAGGTCATCTTCATGCGCAAACTGAAAGAAGGGGGAAGCGAACACAGTTTTGGAATCCACGTAGCCCAAATGGCCGGTATGCCAAATCCGATAGTATTAAGGGCTTCAGAAATCATGCGGCACCTTGAAAAAGACAAGGAAATGAATGCTTCCAAAGAAAGCCTGAAGGAAATGCCCAAAAACAATTATCAGCTGAGCCTTTTTGATCTTGATCCCAAGTTCAAAGAAACACAGGAAATGATCGCCAAAATAGATATCAACACCATTTCACCGATTGAAGCACTGATCAAACTCAATGAAATAAAAAAGAAGCTTGAAGGATAATTCCCGCATTCTTTTTAGATTGCAATAAAGCTTTTTTAAGACAGACGAGCAAATAACTTTGATATATGAATAAACGCCTGTTGAAAGACCTTCGAAAAGAACAGAAGATTTCAGAATATTTCACTTATTGGAAAAACAGGGAATTTGTATCCTATCCAGGCGAAAAGGAACTGATTGAGGATTTGAAAAGAATGAGCCAAAACCTCGCCATGAAAGAAGGCATTGTATTGGGCTGTTTCGATTATCGGGATTTAAGTTTGGCCTTCTTTACAGAAAACATAGAGGATATTACGGGTTACTCTCCCGAATTTCTCAAAACCAACGGCATGGCAGGAGTCGTTTCTGCTTTGCATCCAGCCGATGCACAGGAACATGTCATTTTCAATAATTTGGTGTTGGAAGCATTCAACAATGCCAGTTTAACTGAAAAAAATACCTTCGAACTTTCATATACCCTCCGGTGGTTACACAAGCATACAAAGGAAGAGATATGGTTTTTCACCAAAGCAAAACCCTATCTGATAGATCCCAAAGGCAATTTTGTGTTGGATTTACATATCGCTTTTCAAATCACCAACAGTGAGCCCTTACGTAACTATGATTGGAACTTTTCATATATCAAGGATGATGGCACCAAGATGCATTTCAAAAAAGATGGCACTAAAACCAATGAAATTGGACTCACCAAAAAAGAGCTGGAAATTGCCAAATTGATCAAGCAGGGTTACAAATCAAAAGAGATAGCGGATCATTTACATATTGCACTCAATACCGTCTTTACCCACCGAAAAAGAATGCTGAAAAAGCTGAATGCCAAAAACACAGCTGAAATGCTGAAAATTTTAAACTCATACAAAGTGGAATAAGTAATTGATTCTCAGTTTTGAGAATCAAATTTAAAAAAAGTAGTGAAAAAAAATTTCAATCTGGCTTTTGCAATTTTAGAAAACTGATATACCTTTGCACACACAAATGACGGAGACAGATGGTCAAAGTCTAAAAATAACGACAAAAGCGAGAGTAGCTCAGTTGGTAGAGCACAACCTTGCCAAGGTTGGGGTCGCGAGTTCGAATCTCGTCTCTCGCTCAAAAAGGCCCTTGAAAAAAGGGCTTTGTTGTTTAAGTCAATTTCTAAACTCTAGAGATAGAGTAAGCCGGGATGGTGGAACTGGTAGACACGCAAGACTTAAAATCTTGTGGCCATTAGGCCGTGCGGGTTCGATTCCCGCTCCTGGTACTTAAGAGCCTCGTAGCAATACGGGGCTTTTTTGGTTATATTGAAATATGTTTTTTGTCTACGCTATATCCAGTACTGTAAGAAAATACATCTATGTTGGTCTTACCTCTGACATTGATGAAAGATTTCACAGACATAACTCAGGATATGAAAAAACAACAAAACCTTTTTTAAATGAGACCTAAGGCTATTATTCCATTTTCACAAATCATTTATCTATATCAACTAAAATAGTTGAAAAATGATTTTCTCAAAAATTTAAAACCATCCTTGTCAATCCCTTATGAAATTTGACTAAAACGTTTTACCTTATTTGCCATTTCAAACCAAAACCCTAATAACCAGACCATGAAAAGAAGAGATGCCCTCAGGAATCTTGCCCTCATCACAGGAGGCTTGGTATTGGTGCCTTCCTGCGATTTCTCAAAGGAAGACATTCTCAGTGCCTACAAAAACCTTGACATAACACCCTCCTTAAAACAACTCTTAGCGGAGATTACCGATACCATCATCCCATCTGGAAACTTGAAAGGAGCTGCTGACCTTGAAGTGCATGACTTTATCCTCGTGATGGTCAATGACTGCATAGATGATGATGGACAAAAAGCATTCATGAAAGGCTTACAGGGCTTTGAAGCCTTCAGCAAAAAGACTGCAGGAAATGCCTTTTCTAAACTTTCATCTTCCGAAAAAGAAAAATTGATCCTTGATGGCCTAGCCTCGGAAGCGGAAGATCAAAAAGACACCAAAACCTTTCTGGGGATGTCCAAGCGGTTTACCGTTCAGGGCTTTATGATGTCCGAATACATCCAAACAGAGGTGAAACCATATTCCCTGATCCCTGGGGATTATCAGGGAGAAGTACTGATTGCTGACCTTAAAACCGGCAAAATCAATGGCTAATCTGAATATAGACGCAGTTAAAGAAAGAACTTTCCAGGCCATCGTCATCGGCTCAGGACTGAGCGGCAGCTGGGCGGCAAAAGAACTTTGTGAACATGGGGTCAAAACTCTTGTAATCGAAAGGGGGCGTGATGTCAAACACATCAAAGACTACCCCACCACCAATATGCTGCCCTATGAATTTGAACATAGGGGACAGATTCCTTTGGAGGTGCAAAAAGAAAACCCAGTGGTCAGCCGCTGCTATGCCTTCAGAGAAGATGCTGCTCATTTCTTTGTCAAGGATAAGGAACATCCTTATGTGCAGGAAAAGCCCTTTGACTGGATCCGTGGCTATCAGGTAGGAGGTAAATCCCTACTTTGGGCAAGACAGGTCCAAAGACTTTCAGATTTTGATTTTGAAGGTCCGGCAAGGGATGGTTTTGCCGTAGATTGGCCTATCAGATATAAAGACCTGGCTCCTTGGTATAGCCATGTGGAAAAGTTTGCAGGGGTATCGGGAAACAAAGATGGCCTGCCGCACCTTCCGGACGGAGAATTCCTACCTGGCTATCCTTTGAATGTGGTGGAAAAGTATTTCCAAACCCAACTGAAGCAACACTATGGAGACTCCAGACACATGATTTTGGCGAGATGTGCCCATATCAACGGAAATTTTGACTACTATGCACAGCAAGGGAGGGCAAAATGCCAAAGCAGAAACCTCTGCCAGAGAGGCTGTCCTTTTGGCGGCTATTTCTCTGCCAATTCCTCCACGCTTCCATGGGCCGAAAAAACCGGCAATATGACCATGCGTACTGATGCTGTGGTCCATTCTATTATCTATGACGAATCCAAAGGCAAGGCCACTGGAGTACGGGTGGTAGATGCCCATACCAAAGAAATGGAGGAATATTATGCCGACGTGATATTTGTCAATGCAGCTGCCCTAAATACCAACCTGGTCCTCTTGAATTCAACTTCCAGCCGCTTCCCCAATGGCCTTGGCAATGACAATGGCTTGCTGGGCAAATATGTGGCATTCCATAATTACAGAGCGGGTGTTTCTGCAGAATATCACGGACATCTGGAATATACCACCCAAGGAGGTAGACCGACTTCCGGTTACTTCCCGAGGTTTAGAAATGTTTTCAAACAAGAAACGGACTTCTTGCGAGGCTATGCTGCAGGTTTCTCCGCAAGTAGAGGAAGCTATTCCGATCAAAACAGCATAGGTATGGACCTCAAAGAAAGTTTACTTAATCCTGATCAATACGGACCATGGAGAGTGGGATCCCACATGATGGGAGAAACCATCCCGAAAGAAAGTAATTATGTCGCTTTGGATCCAAACGAAAAAGATGAATGGGGAATGCCATTGCTCAGGGTAAATGTGGATTATGATGACAACGATGAGAAAATGATCAAGGATTATCTGGAGCAAATGACAGAAATGTTCGAAAAGGCAGGCTTTACCAATATCCAAACCCGAGATGACCACCGTGCTCCAGGTCTGGATATTCATGAAATGGGTGGAGTGCGTATGGGCAGAGATCCAAAAACTTCCTTGCTCAACGCCAATCATCAATTGCATGCCGTACCAAATGTGTATGTCACCGATGGGGCAAGCATGACTTCCACCGCTACCCAAAACCCATCCTTGACCTATATGGCCTTTGCGGCAAGAGCGGCGCATCATGCGATGAAAAACCTGTGATAAAAAACAATCCTTTTTTTAAAAGCCTGATGGGAAAGATACCCGTCAGGCTTTTTATTTTATAATTTGCCGATCACACATTCATAATATCCAACTTACTTTATGGTTTTCCGTTAATTGAATTTGAGGAAATAAAAATTTGTTTTTTCACTTTATTCAATTCAATAGTTTGAAATTTTAATAGGTATCATATGAAAAAATTCTTTTGGATTGCTCTCCTACTGATCATGATTGCTTTTTCAGCCCAAGCCCAAAATAATTATGGGGAAATCGTCAATACTTTCAACAAAGCTTTCCCTTATGAAAAAATATTCCTCCACACAGACAAGCCTTACTATTTTCAAAGTGACACCATTTGGTTCAAGGCCTATGTCTCCACTCCAGAAGAAGATTTCAGGCAATCTCCCACGCCTTCTGTTCCTTTGTATGTAGAATTGATCAAACCAAGTGTCAATCCCTATGCTTCTAGGATGATCATCAAATTAAAAGAAGGAAAAGGTCAGGGAGATATTGTTTTGCCCCGGGACCTGAATCCCGGCATCTATCAGTTAAGGGCCTATACTTCCCATTCCTTAAATTTTGGCAGACAGGCAATTTTCGAGAAAGATATTATCATTTCGGAATTTGGCAAAAAGGGAATGCGCCAAGTCAATGAAAATGATTTCAGCATATCCCTTCACCCGGAAGGGGGAATCGCTGTGGCAGGGTACAACCAAAAATTTGCCATTCGGTCATTGGATAACAATGGGAACGGAATTCCGATCAAGGGGTATATTTCTACAGCAATGGGTGATACTGTCACGAGTTTCAGTACAGACCAAACCGGCCTTGGAAGTCTTGAATTTACACCTTTACCGGATAAAAAATACCAAGTTCAAACTATCAACAAACAAGGTACCTCAAAGTCATTCCAAATTCCCAGTTTTGCCTCCAATGGGTACAGCCTTAAAATCGACCCATTTGCAAAAAAAGACAGCCTTCAAATAGAGGTCCTCCGTGTCGGAATGGAATATGATACTTCAGCCAAACTACACATCATCCAGAATGGGTATGCCCAAGAAGAAATCGAACTTGAATTCAAGGAGAATTCAACCTTCCTCGAGATTTCGAATCAGGAATTACGCCCAGGCTTAGCTGTCTTCAAATTAGTGCTAAATGAAGATGAGCCAGTAGCAGAACGGTTGGTATATATAAATGGTAAAAAAGAAGTTGATGTAAGAATTTCCCCTTTAAAAATGACCTATCTTCCCAAAGAAAAGGCTGATCTTGAAATAACAATTGTAGATGATTTTGGCAATCCTGTTCAGGGAGAATTTTCCATTTCGATTACTGATGCCAAGCAGGTTATCCCTTCAAAAGATCCAGTAAATATTGAATCTTTTTTAAATCTTAAATCTGAATTGTCGGGAGAAACACCTGCTCAATATTCCACTTTTCTTCAGGACCCAAAAAAATTGGACAATGTATTAATGACCCAATCCTGGAGAAGCTTTTTGCCTGATTTGGAAATTTTGAACAGGGAGAAACCCGTTTATGTGTTCGAAACAGGATTAAATATAGCTGGAGAAGTAGCTGACAACTCTTGGAAAGGTGCCAGAGACCTACGGCTTCTATTGATTGATAAAGACGGTTATCCTGAAATTCATGAAGGCCATACGGATAATGATGGAAGGTTCGTTTTTCTAGGAATGGATTTTACAGATTCTGTTGGAGTTTATGTACAGTCATTTGAATTAAAATCGAGGAAAAATAAAAACTCCAGAGAAATTAAATCAGGAAAAATACAGATTCACCAATTGGATATTCCGTCAATTCCACTGCGGGAAAAGTTGGAGGAAATTGTTTGGGTAGATCTTTTGGAAAATGACCCCTATCTCCAAGATGTGAAAATGGTCAATGACATAATCCGCAAATCCTTTTTAATGAATGAATTCGAATTGGAGGAGTTTGTAGTAAAGGGCAGAAGGGCATATAGACAGGATCCAAGAACAATTGGCTACAATGACAATCCTGATATCCGGCTGAGAATACCTGAAGAGACCTATAATTACCTAAACATCTTTGAGCTTTTAACAGCTAGGGCGACAAGAAGGGGAGTTTCATTTAGTCCTTACAACAATTATTTCATTGATGGAAATTTTGCAAATTATCAAATGGTCAGTAACATGAGGGTTTCCGATATTGAATTTGTAGACATCCTATTGGGAAGAAGACCAAATCAAATGAATATTGCCGGACGTACATCCTATAATATTCTGACCAAAAACGGTAATCCCAATTTTGATTGGTCATCTGTTGAAGTAGCAGGTACCCGTGGTTTCATGGTTCAGGGCTATGCACCTACGAGGGAATTTTATATACCACCTGACAAACAGGATATCAACAGCCCAATTGCGATGGATTACCGTTCTACCATTTTCTGGAATCCAGTCATCAGGACAAATGACTATGGCCGGGCATTGGTATCATTCCCTTTAAGTGAAGGGGCTACCACCGTTCATGTGGATGTACAGGGAATCAGTGAAAAGGGACTGCCTTTTCATGGAACATTCGAGTTTAAAGTTCAAGGACAACATTCAGAACTGTCTCTCAATCCTGAATTAGAAAATTGATGCTAATTGGGATAGCATTGCGCATTAATTGACCCTTAAACTTTTTTGGAACCTTTGGTAATTTCCCTTTTCAAAAGTCCAAAAATCCAAGACCAATGATCCGGGATAATCCAAGTAAGGTATGGCTGTCTTTGCCCTTCCTCTGTAAAACCTGATTTTTGGATCAAAAAACTGAGGTTTTGACAAATGAACCTGATGCCTGTCAAACCTAGCTGGGGCCATTTGGTCAGGAAGTTTGCGGGACACATTGACATCTTTCAAAATATAGCGGTCTTTGGCAATGTTGTTCTTGAGCGCAAAATCGTTGTTTTTGGTGAAGAATGCCAATAAACCATCTCCTACGGGATCCCCTAAATTAGTTTGGTAAATGGTATTGCGTTCATAAAAGACTTCTACCCTGTCTATACTGTTCAAAGGAATACTGAACAGTTCGTCCAAACTTTTGATTTCATAGAAATCTACCAAAATCAAAGGTCTTTTTTTGAAGTTATGCTTTTCATTGGTAATGTCCAGAATCCTGATTTCCTGCTCTTTGGAACCCTTTATTTTCTTAAATCTTGCCTGAACGACAATTTCCTTTATAAAATTTTCCAGATCATTGAACGCTACATAATCCCCTATTCTGTATGTGATATCTGAGGTAAATGGTGACTGTAAACCAGAGACCTGATCCGCAAAATCAAAGTGCTCATGATAGATTTTCCTGTTGACCTCAAGCTCAGAAAAAAGTTGATCCACAGGAAAAGTAAAATTTTCCTGATGCTTCAATTCCGGAAATTTTTCAGCCAATACAATAGACCAAGGACGGTAAACCAGTAGTGGCACATACTCTGTCTCAATCTCTTTTTTGGCTCCTGATGAAATAGCATAAGCCAAATTGAATTTCCTAGAAGGATCTTCAAGATTCGACCAATTAGGGTCTTCAAGAATCTGAATCAGGTTTTCCGCTTGCTGAGGTTCTGGAATTTTGACCCAGAGCAGACCATTGACCGCAGAGGCAAATCCTGATAGATTGATAGAGGTGCCTTTACCAAGCTCCAAAGAATTGGGGCTACTGATATTTCCCTGAGGCGAAGATGGATTAGAAAACCTATAGGTCCATATCACTTCTCCCGATCGGTCGAGTACGGTAATAAAAAAATGAGGATAAGCTTCATAGCGTTCCTTGCTCAGACTGATTTCCTCTTGAGTATTTTCGATTTTCAGCTCATCCAATATTTGCCAATCAGTATGAGTGATCACCTTGGCCCATCTGGCCTCCTTTCCAACGGCCTGAAGTTTCATCTCCTTTGGATCCAACAAAAATTCAGAAGGCTCCAGCCATACCTGCTGCCCTTGATAAAGCACTTGTAGCTTTTGGCTTAATTCCACTTGGGTGTAAAAAACAGACATGCCCGGCACTTCCTCAAAAAGGGCCACACTTTTGCCTGTTTCGTCCTGTATCTCTATTGGCTCTGCCTTATCGCCTGTATGAAATAACATCAAGGTTCCCTTTTCAAATGGCGGAACATGAGTAAATATCTTAGGGGATGATTCAGCCTGAACCGCCTTTGGATTGTGTACCAAGATCTGTTTTTTGGCAAAAGGAAAATGGTCAAACCCTGTCATCCATTTTGTATAGGCATAGAGGGTATAAACACCGCTCAATCCGTCCTCAGGTAAAATAAAATCACCATAAGCCATACGGTCCTGATCCAAAAGCAGCTTTTCTTGGTGAACCAGGCTACCTTCAGGTCCATAAATTTCAAAGTAGGCCAGCTTACTGAACTTATAATCATCATGATTGCTCAGCAACTGTATGGCAAACCAAAGCCTGTCCCCTGCCAACAATAAATCCTGATTGGTACTGATCAGAAAATTCTCCAGAGGAACATTTTCTCCAGAATTGGTTTTAAAGGCCTTCAATTCAGAAATCCCCAAACAAAAAGAAATCAGAGAAATAATGAGTGTATGTTTCATGATCATCGTCTAAATGGAGCTGGAGGAACAGGGGAGGCATCTGGAAAAACTTCGGTACATACAATTGTCACTTCTTGTAAAGGCTCAATATAATGCTGGAGGTCCACCGATGCCAGACGGATGTCGGTTCTGGACAATAATGCATCAAATCTGCTTTCCTGGTAAACAAAGAAATTCCCCAATACCAATCCGCTTGGATCATCTGCCTTTGAAATGTTTCCACGTATTCTAAAAGGGGCAGGGTCAAAAATGCTCCCGGTATTCTTTTGTTGGAGGTCTACCTGTTCCAAATAAGCCAGATTATCTTTGCTTATCGTTCTCATATTCGTCTCCACAAAATATCTGCCCAAAGAGGAAAGTGGAATATCGGCAATGGTCTGTTGGAATGTCCTGCCGATAAAAGGCTCATTATCCAATAGATTCATTTTATTAAAAACATTTGGAAAGGCAGAATAACAGGTACAACCACAGTTGTCATTCATGGAAAATGTATAATCCTCAGAAATACCTGAAGTTCTAAAAAAATAACCCAATTCACCTGCTCCAGGGTCTGTGATGGTAGCCTTGACTGAAGCGAAAGTTCTCAATTGCGTAAAACTTGAGCCCTCTGTGGAAATACTGACCAATGCTTCATAAGCTGAAGCTGTTATCTCAGAGACCTCCACCAATGGTGGCATCTCTTCGTATCCACTTTCATAGGTTTCACCGTTCGTCAACCTCACCACTAACCGGTATCCGGTACCGGTTTCCACTGGGAAATAATCGTTGGGGATATAGGTATGGTCCTGCACTCTTTTGAAAGAAATCTGCCTACCCTCCCCATCTTCTATATACACCTGATCCACAGGAGCAGCCGTGTATTGGGGAGCCCGAATTCCTGATATGAATGGACTCGAATAATAAACCCTGACATAATTTTGACCTATCTGATTGCCATACCAGCCTTCAATTACCAACTGCCGCTCAAAGTCGGGAATAGCAATCGTGATCTCATCAATGCAGGATGTCTGAATTGAAAAAATCAAAATCATGAAATAAAAAGAGATTCTCCTGATCATTTGAAGGTAAAATTATAGGTGACTGATGGGATCACAGTGCCGATCACAGCCAATCGGTATGACCTCGGTACAGATCCGCTGAAATCTGGCTGAAAAAACCATGAAAAAGGATTCTTTCTGGCATACACATTATAAAGGGCAAATGTCACATCGCTTTTATAATTGCTGTTTTTCTTTTGATTGCCCTCAAAAGTAAAGCTCAGGTCCAATCGGTGATAATCTGGAATCCGGGCCTGATTCCGCTCCTGATAATCTATGACGATACTGCCATTAATATCATAAATACTGCTCGGCAACGTAATGGGCCTTCCTGTTCGGTAGTTGAAGTTTGCTGAAAATGAAAGCCTTTTCTTAGGCTTGTAATTAAGCAGGATGGATAAGTCATGGGGCTGATCCCAATTGGCAGGAAAATAACGGCCTTGATTGATGATTTCCTGTTCAAACTCTCCCTGAACCTGTCTCATTGTTCTGCTGTAAGTATAAGAAATCCATCCATTGATTTTTCCGGTCTTTTTCTTCAACAAAAACTCAGTTCCATAGGCATAGCCTGTTCCCATCACCAGATCTGATTCAAGGGTAGGGTTCAGAAATAGCCTTGCACCATCCTTGTATTCCACCAATGAGTTGAAATCTTTGTAATACCCCTCCACAGAAGCCTCTATCCTGTCCCGGTCAAAATTTCTATAAAAACCAAGGGCATATTGCCAACTCTCCTGTGGCCTGACGTACCTGTCCGATAATTTCCAAACATCTACAGGTGCTGATGCAAAATTATTGGACAGTAGATGGAGATATTGAAAGCTTCTGTTGACAGAGGCCTTGATAGAAGAATTTTCGCCAAGGCTATACCTCAAACTGAACCGTGGCTCAAGACCATAATACTGCTGATAGACCTCTCCTGACCCATATGAAAGTGTATCAATGATATTGTCTTGGCTTTTGGGTAAAGCAGCATCATAGAGATACACATCCTTGGCTCCCAAACCCAAAAATCCCGAATATCGCAAGCCTGCCAAACCTTCCAGTTTTTCTCCCCATTTCCAAGGAATTTGGGCATAGACCCCAAGTTCTAAGGCCTGATCATCCGGAATATGCTTGGGTACAACCAATGAATTTTCGTTTTCCGGCCTCAAAGTCCCCATTCCCATGCCGTAATGATTCACCTGATAACCAAACTGCAGGTCCTTTAAAACATCACCCATCCACTCCATTTCATGGTGCCAGCTGAGATAGCCGATTTTGGAATCCAATGAAAATCCCAAAGGTTCAATTTCACCAATTACAGAATATTGATAAGATGAATAAATCAAAGAAATATCGGAGGCTAGTTTGTCTCCCCATAGACTGCTCCATTTCAATGAAGCGGCTTGGGATTGCCAGGAATAGGCCGTATCTCTTCCAAATCTGAAATAATCACTGCTGCCATAGAGGCTTAGGGAAAGCTGATTGGACTCATCGATTGTATGGTCCATTCTCAGGTTTCCATCATAAAAATATGTACTGCTTTCTTTTAGTTTGGTGTCCTGCATCCTGTGCATGATCCAGTTAGGATAGGCATATCGCCCAGTGGCCATCACTTGTGTACGTTTACTGATTGGCCCATTGAAACCCAGTCTACTGGAAAGAAATCCGATCCCTCCGGTCCCTGTCCACTCTTGGGTATCTCCCGCCTTTGTTTTGACATCCAACACAGAACTTAACCTTCCACCATATTTGGCAGGAAGGTCACCTTTGTATATGGCAGCTTCAGACACTGCATCCTGGTTGAAAATGGAAAAGAAACCAAACATATGGGAAGGATTAAAAATAGGTGCGCCATCCATCAGAATCAGGTTTTGGTCCACACCACCTCCCCTGACATTGAATCCGGAAGCTCCTTCCCCGACGGTAGTCACACCTGGCAATAGAAGCATGCCTTTCACCACATCCACCTCTCCTAACAATGGCGGCAACATTTTCAATTCCTCAATCGGCATCCTGTTCACCCCAAGTGTGGTCCCTTTGACATTGTAATCAATAGCCCTGTCTGTCACGGTTACCAGTTCAAGTTCATTGATAGACTCAAATAAGGTGATGTCCAATGCCAAAGGCTGGTATACCCTGATGATCCGCTGCTCTGTAGCCTTTCCCATAGCACTGAAATACGCCACATAAGTACCTGATGGTATAGTGGCACTGAAACTTCCCTGGTAATCGGTCATAACGCCCAATTCCAGTTCCGGAATGGAAAATAAAGCCGATCCTAGGACTGTTCTGGCTTCATTGTCACGGATAATACCGCTGACTTCAAAACTCCTTTGTTCCTTCCCCAATTCCTGCTTTCTCTTATTGGCCTCCAGAAAGGGTTCCCTAAGCCTGCTGGGATAGATGATGACATAAGCATTCCCGACCAGGAAGTAAGCGTAAGGGGTATTCTCAACCAATCTGTCTAAAAAATCACTCCCCAAATCTGATGCTGTCACTGAATTAATCTTCTCAATATCCTTGTCATGGATCAAAATCCTATAACCATGGGATTGCTCATATAGATCAAATAGCAATTTTAACTCCTTATTATCTGGTGAAGCTTTTTGAGCTGAACTACAAAAAATAGCACTCATGAATATGATTATAGAAAGAAAATATTTCATCTTTAAAGTTTAGTCATGCAATAATAGCAGATTTATTCTCTAAGACTTAAAAAAGAAGCCTAATGATATAGAAAAATGGGGAATGGTAAAATGGAATGATAAATGGAAATAAAAAAGGGGCTTTGGAAAGCATTCACAAAATACTTCACCAAAGCCCAATCAATCAATATTTTGATGTTTTTATTTGTCAAACAATGGCGGCCTTTGTTCCTGCCAATCGGTAAAATCCTGATAAGCCCTTCCCAGCATGATCAGTTTTTCCTCATCAAAAAGGTTGGCCAGGAAGGTTATGGATACAGGACTACCATTTTCTGTAAATCCATTCGGCATACAAAGGGCCGGATGTCCGGTGAGGTTAGTAATCTGTAATTGATTGCCTCCATAAGAAGGGGTCACAATCACATCATACTCCGAAAACAAAGTATGCATTTCCTCAATGAGGATACTTCGGAATCGATTGGCCTGCAGGTACTCCACCGCAGGAATAAAGCGGGAAGAACGGAACAAGTTTGGCCAGGCATTTCTATGTTGGGCGACCAGCAAATCATCCTGATCCAATCTGGTCATTTCATCAAAAGCTGCAGCTCCCTCCACATACAATGAAATCAACATAGAAGGCACATCGACTGAGGTCTTTAGTTCAACGGGATGCAACTCCAAGCCCATTGCTTTCAACTCATCCAATACTCTCTTATCATGGACCGTAGCTCTTGGTCCTTCAAAATAAGGGGAGAAATATCCTATCTTAAGGTCTTTAATTGATTTGTTCGCTTGGTAATTAAATGCAGCTGGAATAGTGCTTTTATCCTTCGAATCAAATCCATTGATCACTGATAAGACAATACCATTGTCCAAAGCCGATCTGGATATCGGTCCTATTTTGTCCATACTCCAGCTCAGGGCCATGGCGCCGTGACGGCTTACCCTTCCGAAGGTAGGTCTCAATCCTGTCACTCCATTTCTGGTAGAAGGAGATACAATACTACCCAAGGTTTCCGTACCAATGGCAAATGGAACCAAAGCCGCACTGACTGCTGATGCCGAGCCTGCTGATGACCCACTGGCCCCTTGTTGCAGATTCCAGGGATTTTTCGTCACCCCACCATACCATACATCGCCCATGGCCAATGCGCCGAGGGTAAATTTGCCCACCAACACCGCTCCCGCACTCTCCAGTTTTTCAACCACAGTGGCCGTTTCATCAATCACCTGGTCCTTGTAGGGCATAGCTCCCCATGTAGTTCTGGTTCCCTTTACTGCCAGCAAATCTTTGATACCATACGGTATACCGTGTAATGGGCCCCTGTATTTGCCCTGAGCAAGTTCTGCATCCATTGCCTTGGCAAATATTATTGCTTCTTCCTCCATCAAGGTGATCAGACACTGCAAAGTATCGGAATGGGTTTTGATCCTTTCCAGGTATATCCTTGTCAGCCTTTCAGAACTGATTTTTTTGTTTTTAATCAGAACAGAGAGGTCCGAAACGGGAAGAAAAGCAATATCATGGTCCTCTTCGGGCAAGCCTACTTCTTTGGGCAAACCCCATTCAAATTCCTCCTGCACCTGGTTCGGAACAAAACCATGTGGAAGAGGATTAAAGTACAGTGCAGGCGAAACCGAGTTTTCCAAAGGCTGTTGGCGCATCCGCTCAAAACTGCTCCTGTGATTGTTCAGATTTTGGATCATGCTGTCCTTTTCAGCAGGTGAAAATTCCAAACCAATCAAGGTCTCTGCCCCTGAAATTGTGCCAGGAGTAATCTCTCCTGCTTTTTTCCCAGCTATAAAGCCGATGGACAAAAGACCTGTCCCTAGGATAAATAAACTGAGCTTTGACTTATTTTTATTTGGCATCATGTAGTTTTGTGTTTGAATAAAAACCCTTTACTTACCGTAAAAGTTAACTTTGGAAATATAATCAATAATCATGATGGACAAAACTGCCAGTACACCGAGCTTTCCAATGCCTATGCGAGGGCTTTTATTGCTTACAGGAATGTACACCTTTGCATGGGCTGCTTTCTTCAGGTATTTTGGAGAAGACCTGCTGAAATGGTTATCCATGGACAGTACATGGTCTTCAGCCATGCAAAGCAGTCTTTTCGGAAGTATCGGTATGTTGACCTCATTCTTGATCTTCCTAAGTGCTTTTTACCCACTCAGCTGGAGGTACCTATCATGGATCGGAATATCGGGGATGTTTGCACTGACCATCTGGTTTGTCGTGGGTTTTGTCCCCGAACTCGGTTGGAATAAAAGAACTATTTTCCACTTGTTTTTCAACCAATTGTTGTGGTTATTCCTCTTGTCCTACATCAGCAAAAGGGCAATAGATGTCAAGAAATTTTTGGAAAATCAAAAATAATCACCGCTTTCATTGTGTGATGTTTACATAATCAATATACTGCTAATGATTTTAACATATTCACCATGAAAAGAAGACAATTTATCCAACATATTGGATTAACCACCATAGGCATGAGCGTATTACCCTCCTTATCATTTGCATCACAAGAAAGTCTCACAAATTTTGGGGTAGCCTTGTTCACCTTGCCAAAGTCCCTTTCGGAGGATTTTGAAGGCACTTTGAAAATGATCAGTGAAATAGGGTACAGGGAGTTGGAGTTTTTTGGCCCCTATGATTACAGCACAGCAGCAGCCAAAGAAGGCTGGAAAATGGCAGCCAACGCTTTGGGATTTTCGGGGAGCGGCTATTTCGGAAAATCTCCAAAAGAATTAAAAGTCATATTGGACAGGTATGGCCTTTCTGCCCCGTCCATCCATATCGACCTTCCCACATTGCAGGAAAACATGGGGGCTGTAGCCGAAGCGGCACATATAGTTGGGCATAAAAATGTAGGCATTGCCATGATACCGGATGACATGCGCAAGAACCTTGACGATTACAAAAAAACTATTGACATTTTTAACGAAGTGGGTGCCAATGCCAAAAAACACGGACTGAACTTCTTTTACCATAACCACGGATATGGTCACTCCCCAATGGAAGGTGTTATTCCATTCCAGATGATTTTGGAGAATACAGAAGCTGATTTGGTCAAAATGCAACTGGACGTATTCTGGTTTACTGCTGCCAAAGTGGATCCTGTAAAATATCTAGCAGATAACCCCGGCAGATTTATTTCCCTTCACGTGAAGGACATGAGTGAATTGAAGACTTTTGCCGGAGATGGTGGCAATATGGGTGAATGGATGGGCCTTTTCCCTTATTTGGCAGATGCCGGTTCAGGGGTTTTGGATCTACAAAAAATCTTGGCATCGGCAAAAAAATCAGGGGTCAAGCATTTCTTTTTAGAGAAAGACCTGACCCCAGAACCTGAAAAAGCACTTCAAAACAGCTTTAAGCACCTTACAGGTTTAACTTTATAATTGTTCCTCTTACAAGAGAATAATCAACAAGATCAAAATCACTATCAAAGCACCCGTGGAAATGTACAAGCCGCTTCCACGGTTTGCTTTGGCTTCCTTATTGAGTTCTTTCAATTCGCTTCTGATTTCTTTCCTTTCCTCCTTACTCATTTCCGAGAAATTCATTTCCTTGATTTCCAAAACCCTGGATTCAATTTCCTTGAATCTCAGAATTTTAGCTTCAGTAAAGTTTCTTTCTTCGTGAGCAGGCTTGGAGGCCGCCACACTTAAATTGGTACCCGCAGCCATCATGATGGCCGTTAAGGATAAAGACAAAATGGTTTTTTTCATAATAAAGTTTAAAATTTTCACTTAAGACTTCCTATCATATCTTCAGGTCTCACCCATTCATCAAATTGCTCATTGGTCAACAAACCCAATGCCAAAGCAGCTTCTCTTAGGCTAGTACCTTCTTTGTGAGCTTTTTTGGCAATGGCTGCAGCATTTTCATAACCGATATGGGGGTTCAATGCTGTTACCAACATCAGGGAATTTTCAAGGTGACGCTTGATAAAAGGTGTGTTTGGTTCAATACCTACAGCACAGTTATCGTTGAAAGACACACAGGCATCTCCGATCAGGCGTGCAGACTGAAGGAAGTTGGCAATCATCATCGGCTTGAACACGTTCAATTCGAAATGACCGTTGGAGCCACCAACAGCAATAGCTACATCATTGCCCATTACCTGAGCTGCGACCATGGTCATGGCTTCTACTTGGGTAGGATTGACTTTACCTGGCATGATGGATGATCCCGGTTCGTTTTCAGGAATCAAAATCTCTCCAATTCCGGAACGTGGACCTGAGGACAACATCCTGATGTCATTGGCGATTTTCATCAAGCTTACTGCCAATTGCTTCAATGCTCCGTGGGATTCCACAATACCGTCATGTGCTGCCAAAGCTTCGAATTTATTAGGAGCGGTCACCATAGGCTGTCCTGAGAATTCAGCAATTTTCTTGGCCACCAATTCCGAATATCCTTTTGGCGTATTCAGCCCTGTACCTACAGCTGTACCACCCAAAGCCAACTCGGAAAGGTGGGAAAGGGTATTCTTAAGTGCTTTCAAACCATGATCCAATTGAGCCACATATCCTGAAAACTCTTGTCCCAAAGTAAGAGGCGTAGCATCCATAAAGTGGGTTCTACCGATCTTTACCACATCCATGAAAGCTTCTGATTTGGCTTTCAGGGTATCTCTCAACTTCTCAACTCCCGGAATTGTAGTTTCCAACACTATTTTATAAGCGGCAATGTGCATGGCAGTTGGGAAAGTGTCATTGGAAGACTGGGATTTATTAACATCATCGTTGGGGTGAATAAGCTTTTTGGCATCTTCCAAAGAACCCCCAAGTAACACGTGCGCTCTGTAGGCAATCACCTCATTGGCATTCATGTTGGATTGTGTACCCGAACCTGTCTGCCAGATGACCAATGGGAACTGATCGTCATGTTGACCTGCCAGGATTTCATCACAGACTTTTGCGATGATATCTGCCTTATCCTGCGCCAATACACCCAATTCAGCATTGGTCAAAGCAGCCGATTTTTTGAGGATAGCAAAAGCACGGATAATTTCTATTGGCATGCGGTTACGCTCACCTCCGATTTTAAAGTTATTGATAGATCTCTGTGTCTGGGCTCCCCAATATTTGTCAGCAGGGACTTCCACTGGACCCATGGTATCTTTTTCTATTCTAAAGCTCATATAGATAAGTTTTTGAGTTGATTTATTCGACTGCTAAAATACGACCTGATGGCCATAATCCATAGTTATTTTGGGTTTAAGTAAGCATCAATTGTACCAATGGCATGGGCATGTCCACTTTTGGAAGCGTGAATGTTGACTTTGGTATTCATAAGTTTTATTTCCCAATAAACCGGGAGAATTGGCCTTCTCAATCTGTCAATTGTTCAACAATCCATAAAAGATCTTTTGGGAAACTTTGATTTTTCTTTTGAAATGAAACCAGGCAAAAAGATAATTGCCCAATCCAAAAGCCAGACTGAGTACGGCATACACCGGTTTGTCTGCTAAAAATCCAAAAAACAAAGCCATCAATAGGGTGACTCCTGACCAGAAAGCCAGAAAAAAAGCTGAGCTGGGAAATAAGCGATATTCCAAAAATAGGATACAGCCTATCGGGGTTGATTCCACTTTTCCCTTGATCAAAGGCAAAAAACTGTCTGCTTTGTCTATCACCAATGAAACCCGAAATCGATCTTCTTCAAAAGTCCCGTTGAAACTGTATCCATTGGCCTTTCTTGCTTCATAATCCAAAAAATTGACATCTCTTGTAACTTGATTGAGCCTTCCAATCACCTCATCCTGATTGTAGGAAGAGACTAATACTTCGCTTTGATGGGGAAATACAGGCATATTGGACAAACTCAAATCGTTCTTGAAAGTTGGGGCTTCTTTAAAAAATTACCAAAATAAAAGTAGGCAAAAAACTTAGGGGCATGGTTAATACCCCTAATGATCAATATTCTTCAAAAGAATTATTTTACTGCAATACAGGAAATTTCCACATTGACATCTTTAGGAAGACGGCTGACTTCAACTGTTTCTCTTGCCGGAGGATTGGTTTTGAAATACTGTCCATAAGCTTCATTGATGGTGCCAAACTGCCCCATATCTTTGATGAAGATGGTACATTTCACCACATCACCAAAACCAAAACCGGCTTCTCTCAACACCGCCTCCAAATTTTTCATTACCGCGTGGGTTTCTTCTGTAATGTTTTCATTGATCAGGCTGCCTGTATCTGCATCAAGAGCAATCTGTCCTGAAACAAATAAGGAGTTGCCTGCTTTTACAGCCTGACTATAAGGACCAATAGGAGCAGGAGCTTCTTTGGAAAAGATGATTTCTTTTGACATAACTTTCAATTTTTATGCAAAATAGGGATTCATTGGCCAACCACCGAAATCAAAATGATTTTTTTGATTTCGCAAAGATTGTATGTTTGAAAGCTGTTTTCAACCAAATCTCTCAGGATTGGTTAAATTTGAAAACTGATTAAGATAACAACAACCCAATGGAAAAAATATCCTATCAATATTCGGAAGATTTTGCAAGAGAAATGGATGCCAAAGATCCCTTGAGGTCTTTTAGATCCAAGTTTTATTTCCCAAAAGTGGAAGGAAATGAAGCCATCTATTTTTGTGGAAACAGCTTAGGTTTGCAGCCCAAAACCACCCAATCCTACATACAGCGTGAGCTTGACAACTGGGCAAATCTCGCAGTAGATGGACATTTTTATGGAGAAGATGCCTGGTATCATGTGCGCAAAAAATCCAAGCCTGCCTTGGCTACCATAGTGGGAGCACACGAACATGAAGTCGTGGCCATGAACAACCTGAGTTCCAACCTTCACTTTTTGATGGTTTCATTTTACAGACCTACTCAGGAAAGGTATAAAATCATTACCGAAGCAGGGGCTTTTCCATCTGATATGTATATGCTGGAATCACAGGTCAAATTCCATGGCCTGGATCCTGATACTGCAATCATTGAACTGGTCCCTAGGACTGGCGAATATACCTTGAGAACAGAAGATATCCTCAGGGTGATAGCAGAAAATAAAGACCATTTGGCTTTGGTCATGATGGCGGGGCTACAGTATTATACCGGGCAGGTATTTGATATGGAGGCCATCAGTCAGGCGGCGCATCAAGCCGGAGCTTTGGCAGGTTTCGATCTTGCGCATGCAGCGGGAAATGTAAGTTTAAAACTACATGATTGGGACGTGGATTTTGCCACTTGGTGCAGCTATAAGTATATGAATTCAGGACCTGGAAATATCTCTGGCATATTTGTCCATGAGCGTCATGCGGAAAACCATGAACTACCAAGATTTGCTGGCTGGTGGGGCCATGATGAAGGGGAGCGCTTTAGGATGGAAAAGGGCTTCAAGCCCATGTACGGTGCCGATGGCTGGCAATTGGCCAATTCCAATGTTCTGGCACTGGCAGCACATCAAGCATCTTTAGATATTTTCGAAGAAGCGGGAATGGAAGCCCTTAGAAAGAAAAGTGAACTATTGACGGGCTTTTTGGAGTTTTTGATAGAGAAAATCAGTGGAGAAAGTGGTGTAATAGAAATAATTACGCCAAAAAAACCCAATGAAAGAGGTTGTCAATTATCTTTGCTCATCCATAAGGGCGGAAAAGACGTATTTGATGAATTTTACAAACATGGAGTTGTAGGGGACTGGAGAAATCCAAATGTAATCAGATTAGCGCCTACCCCACTGTATAACAGCTTCTTAGACGTATACCGATTTGCAAAAATCTTAGAACAATCCCTTCAAAAATTCGCTTAATATCAAAAAGGGAAAATCTCTCAAACCATGAAAAAAAATGAAATCAGCATCTTGGGTTCGGGCCTAATCGGATCCTTGCTGAGCATTTATTTAAAAAAACGAGGCCTTGATGTACATGTTTACGAAAAACGGGCCGATAACAGAAAAGGCGAGTACAAGGAAGAAGGCCGATCCATCAATATGGCGCTCAGCGATAGGGGATGGAAGGCTTTGGAAAAAGCAGGACTGAAAGAAAAAGTGCTTCCTTTGACTATCCCGATGTATGGCCGAAAGATCCACGATGAGCATGGAAATACTTCTTTTATGCCTTATGGCAAAGAAGGGCAAGCCATATATTCAATTTCAAGAGGGAAATTCAACCATCTCCTGATGGATGAGGCCGAAAAAGAGGGTGTTCAGATTCATTTTGAACATAAAATCGAAGAAGTAGACTTAAGGTTGAATGAACTTAGTGTAAATAATCCTGAAAACGGATCAGAAACCATTTCTTCTGAAGTGATTATAGGAGCAGATGGCGCCTATTCATCTCTGAGAAATGCCATGTTGAAACAGGTACGTTTCAATTACAAACAAGAGTACATTTCGCATGGATACAAAGAACTGAGTATTCCGGCCACTAAAGAAGGGGAATTCGCGATGGATCCCAATGCCCTGCATATTTGGCCAAGGGGAAGCTTTATGCTGATTGCTCTCCCAAACCCTGATAAATCATTTACCTGTACCCTCTTCCTTCCTTTCCAGGGTGAAAGGGTCTCTTTCGAAAATATCAGGGACGAGAAAGACATTAAAGGGATCTTCCAAAACTATTTTCATGATGCCTTCCTCTTGATGCCTAATTTGGTCAAAGAATTCTTTGGTAATCCGACTTCTTCCCTAATCAACATTGAATGCTACCCTTGGATGCTGAATAAAGCAATGCTGATCGGTGATGCTTCCCATGCCATGGTACCATTTTATGGTCAGGGGATGAACTGTGGCTTTGAAGATTGCTATATCTTAGATGGCCTGATAGATAAAATCGGTACCACAGCTTGGGAGCTGGTCTTTGCTAAATTCCAGAAAATCCGTAAACCGGATACAGATGCCATCTGCCAATTGGCTTTGGAAAATTTTGAGGAAATGAAAAATGAAGTGGCAGATCCTAAATTCCTGGTGAGAAAAAACATTGAAGCAAGGCTCCATAGCCTTTATCCAAGGGAATGGGTTCCATTATACACTATGGTCACCTTTTCTGATATGCCCTATTCTGAAGCCTACGCACAGGGTAAACTCCAGGAAGCCATCATGGACAAAGTCATGCGAGATCCTCTCATCACACAAAATTGGAATAAAATGGACTATGAGGACATCATTAACCAATTGGACAAAGCGAAATCTGTCTGACAGGTTGGAACAAAAATAAAACATAGGGAGGCCAAAACTGGCTTCCCTTTTTTAATTCTGAAATTTTATGCCCCCAACCTTACCTTATACACCTTCACAAAATCCTCCTCTTCTTCCAGATTAACGGAGGCTAAAAACCAAAGGTAACCATCACGATAAAGCCACTGCCTTTCACTAAACTGCAAAGGAATCTCCAATTCAGTTAGTGTATTTCCATCAAGATCCATGACCAGCATCCTGGGATTGTAATCTTTTCTGGATTTGTCTAAAAAATCCATCCAACCAAGGTTTTCATATTTCTCTTGTTCCCCCTCAGGAATTCCAGGTAAAAAGGAAACCAAGACATATTGATCAGTCACTTTTAGGTTTTCTATTCTTCCGGAAAACATGTCAGGATTGATTATTCTTGGGTCAGCTTTTTTAAATTCCTCTCCTTGATTGAAGAAATAATCAGAAATACCAAAGTCAACCCTTCTGATTTTTTCATTTGGTCAAATTTCGACACTTCTTCATTGGAAGATTGTATTGTCCACTATCCATCGGTTTATTTGCTTTACCAAAATTTTTAGGACATTTTTTTCATAAATTCTTTATGGTTGCTGTGTACAAAAACAAGACTATTGCCTCGTTTTTAATTATATTGAACTGAATTTCAGCTTCTTTCAGTTCATCAATAAGTCCAAGACCGTCCATGATAAGAAACGAAAAAGCCTTATTCCTTTTTTTTCCTTTTCATGCTATGCTTGATCATGCTGCCATAGCCCAACAAAGCAAGAAAATACAATAGCAGAATAATTATATATTTCATTTTCTATTGTACTACAATAAATATTTTTGCAATATTTCAATATGTTCTTTAATATAAATAATGGATAAATTCATCCGTTTTCCCAAAAAATATTTATCGGAAAACCTTAGATTTTTTGGAACAAAATTTAATTCCAAAAGACACGGCTTTGAGCTAAGTTTTTTTGTAAACGAATCTGATGAAATCTTGTTCCACCACTCTTCAAAAAACGCCCTCAAAGGGCTATTTTCAAGGGTACAAAAAAACAAGCTTTTTTTATCCACATTTATCCACACTTATCCACACAGACCTTAATTTTATCCTTATGTTGTTGATTTTCAGCATTTTAAATATATTGGCAAATACCTCATTTTGTGGATATCTTACTGTAAATGAGTTTTTTACAGTTGTTTGGGATCAGCAACATCGTGGATAAATTAAACCAACAAAATATTATTCTAAAACCTGATTTCTTGGTTTTATCTAATATTGCAAACCGCTAAAAAGTGAACCTCCAAAATAGGTCGTTCATTTATCATACTTGCCTTACCTCAAGTATTGCTTTAAGCAGCTTAATATTTAATAATATCAAACCAATAAAAATAATATTATATCTATTAAGTGTGTGATTTTTCAATGAATGCTGATGGTATTATTTCTCAGAAAGGTTAGTTTGGTCCAAAGCATTGATGATATCCGCTATCAACTCCACGGCAGCCACATAAAAATCCGGTTGGATATTCTCAAACGTATCAGTTTCCTGATGATAATCTTCATGGTCTTCCACACCGAAATAGATAAATGGAATTCCATTCAAGTGAAACTGTGAATGGTCAGAAGCCAAAGTCCAGTCCTGCATCCCAGAGTCTGGTTGGTCATGACCAAAAAGCAGTTCGGGACTCCTTCCTTCTGAAACTTTCTGCATGGTTGGTTTTAAAAATGGATAATGGTAAGTTCCTACTGCATAGAGCTGGTTGTCATCATTTCTGCTGATCATGTCCATATTGATATTGAGAACAACCTGTTGTAACGGAAATGGAAAGTCACTGACAAGTGCCTTTGCTCCCTGATGCCCCATTTCTTCAGCATCCAAGGCCACAAACATCATAGAATGCTGGGGCCTGTTTTTAGTATAATAAGAAGCCAAAGCCATCACAGCAGCTGCACCAGAGGCATTATCATCTGCACCGTTGAAGATCTTCTCTCCCTGACGGCCGATATGGTCATAATGCGCCATCACCACAATAATTTTTTCGCTTTGAGATCCCGGAATAAAAGCAACAATATTAGCGGCATTTTCATACAGTTTGCCATCTCTTCTATTCCTGAAATCAAAATATTGGGTGTGATCGGGATATTGGGAACTCAGACCCAAAGCTTGAAAGCGGGCTTTGATATAATCCATTGCCTTTAACCCTCCTTCAGACAAGGGCTTCCTCCCTTCCAGTTCGTCGGAAGATAAGTAAGCAATATCCTCCAACAACTGCCCTGCATCAATTTTTTGCCCAAAAGACAAATTGGATTCAATGCAAAAAATCAGCACAAATATTCTCAATAAATTCATCATATTAGAGTTTCAATTTCATCGTTAGTATATTCGTAAAAATAGTAAGGAATCCTTCGCAGTATAAAACCACTTATGAAATATTATCCTTTCCTGCTGATTCTTTTTTTTCAGAGCACTGTCTCTTGGTCGCAGGGTAGCCTTCCGGAATTTTTTTTGGATGGAAAATCAGTAGTGATGATTTCCAGTTCCCCGCAGGCAAGACCAGCACTGGAATGGCAGCAAATAGCTGAACACATACATCCTGCCTTGGTGCAAGCGGGCGGAGACCCGGTTTCCTATTATGAGCTGGAAGACATTGCCTTATCTGAAGAAATACAAGCTGGCTATGCTTCAGCCTTTAGCAAGAGGCAAATCCGATCTATTGTCCTGGTCACAAGAAAATCAAATGGTACTTTTGAAATTCATTTTGCTCCTTTTACAGGTAACAGAAATATCATTCCCAATTCAGGTGTATCCAATATTCAAGCGGCGAACCTAGAGGATCTGACAGAGACACTGAATGCTATCGGACAAACAGTGAAAAGTAAAAACTTATTGGTTTTGGAGGTACCTGAGTATCCAAATTCAGAAGCAGGAATTCAGGGCACAAAAAGATTTATCAATAAAAACCCACTCAACCTGAACGTTTTCAAGCTCGGAATCCCTCTTTCCGGTACTATAGGTGATGCAGGACTTTTGAGTGCTTATCGATATGATTTACTTGGCAAGTCCGAACAGACTATTTTGGCCGAACAGGCTGCTGAAAAAGCAGGAATGGAAAGCATTTTTCAACAGTACTATCCGCATCAGTTCGAATTCCTGACAACTGCCAAAAGTGATGCGGAATTGGTCAGAGAAAGAGTTCAGTTTATACTGGTAAGGCAGGAAGGCAAAGAAGGGGACTTGATGCAAAGTATGGGAATACCGGTTGACAATCCGGAAGAAAGAACCAGGATAGTCGTCAAATACTATATCAGATTGATTGTCCGTGACGAATTATATGTGGGAACCGAATGGGACGCCGATCCTGATTGGAGAAAAGCACTGATCAGTTTCCTCGAAAACCTGAAAAAAGAATAGGGGCCGATTGGCCCCTATTTATTTGCTATATATCGTCCGATTGGGTGATCAAACAACTTCAAGCATCTCTTATTTGTCAATAGATCCGGTAACTCTTTTCATAAAGGCATTCATAGCTTCCTTCTTATCCATGCCATCCTTTATCATTTGATTCACCTCCAATGTGCCATAAAGATTTGAAAGCAGCTCTCCCATGACTTCCAACTCTTCATCCTTCAACGAAGGAATCTCAGTCATATTTTCCAGTAGCTCAATTGTCTCGTGAACCCAATCTTCATCGTTGGCTTCAATAAAGCCCAATACATGCTTAATTATTGGCAATCTCATCGATCAATGATTTTAAAATGTCTTCTTTGTTGGTTTGGGTCTGATTGACTAATTGTCCACCTTTAAATGCAGCAAAGGTTGGCAGATTGGTTACCTGCGCTAATTTTCTGGATTCAGGATTTTTCTCAGCATCAATGTAAATGAAAGTAATGCCCTCATAATCTCCTGACAATCTCTTCATTTTTGGCTTCATGATTCTACAGTTACCGCACCATGTAGCACCGTATTGCACGATCACTTTTTCATTCTCATTGACAACTTCCTGTAATGTATCTGTAGCTAATTCCTGTAACATATTTTCAAGGTTTAATTTTCAGGATGCAAAGGTAAGGCTTATTGATTTTAAAACCCAATTGATTTTATCAATATGCCATAGCTTAAACCGGATAGTGCTCTGATTTGATAAAGGGAATAAGTGCCAAGACAACTGCTTGTTGGTAATATTCTTTTCTATCAAGTGCACCATTGGTTAAAATTCCCACAGCCCCATTGCCCTGTTTGGAATTATTTCTATCAAAAACCTTATCATCTGCCTCACCAAGTTCCATTCCGCCATCAACCAACTCAACAATGGCTTTGGGAAGAAAGAAGGTTGAGGTTTTGGATTTGCCTACTTTTCCGGATTTATCCATCACGACAACCCAAGCGTATGCTTCCATTTCCCCATCCACGCGGTTGATTCCTCCTTCTATACCTACCCAATAATCTGCTTCAGGAAAAACATTCTTGGAATTCTTGGCTCTATTATATGCTCCTTGGTAAGTCTCTTCATCACCAAATGGCTGTTGCGACACATCTGAACTCACATTCAGACCCTCCACTAAAAATGAACCCACAAATGACTGGTGAAAAGCTGCATCAGTACAGGATATTTTAATTGGATTTCTACTTCCTACAATGACTAGTTTTTGACGAAGGTCTTCTTGAATATTTCTTCTTTTCGGGAAATTCATTACGATTGGTATAAAATAGTGACAGCGGTATCTAGACCACTGTCGTTAAATTTTTAGGCTACATTGGTGAAAACCTGGTTCACATCGTCATCCTCTTCGAGTCTTTCGATCAGTTTGTTGATGTCCTCTTCCTGTTCTTCTGTCAATTCAACAGTAGTCGCAGGGAACCATTGAAAATCAGCATTAATGATCTCGATATTCCTGTCTTCCAGAGCTTTTTGCATTTTGCCGAAATCTTCAAAAGCCGTGTATACAAATATTTCACCTTCGTTCTCCGCAATTTCATCCAGTCCAAAATCAATCAATTCCAATTCCAGCTCTTCCATGTCCAATGCTCCATGAGCGAAACGGAAAACAGCCTTTTTATCAAACATAAAGCTCACTGATCCTGAGGTGCCCAAAGAACCTCCTGATTTGGTAAAATAACTTCTGATATTGGCAACAGTTCTGTTGGTATTATCTGTTGATGTCTCAATGATGACAGCCACCCCAAAAGGACCATATCCTTCATATACGATTTCTTCGTAATCCTTTTCATCCTTATTGGAAGCTCTTTTGATCGCAGCTTCTATCCTGTCTTTAGGCATTGATGCTCCCTTGGCATTTTGGATTACAGTCCGAAGCTTGGAATTATTTGTCGGATCAGGACCTCCAGCTTTTACAGCCATCACGATCTCTTTGCCCAAGCGTGTAAATACCTTGGACATTTGACTCCATCTCTTAAATTTTCTCTCTTTACGGAATTCAAATGCTCTTCCCATTGCTATGCGTATTTTAAAGGTGGGTAAAATTAATAAATCTTTTCTATTCGAATGAATTCAGGGATTTAGTTTCCCCTCTTTTCTTAAAAAAGACCCAAAAATATCTTCATTCTAATCTACCCACCCGATTGAGGATTTGGGAAAGGTAGGTATTGGGAATTTCATTCTCCTGACCTCCCTTGATAATTACCTGCCAATACTCAGGAGATGGAAATATACCATCAACTGTATTGTTGGAAATAAAGGTAAATGCTTCCACTTTACCGGAATGGGTAAATATTTCTTTTGTTACAAAATCATACCCTGGCTCCGAATTCAAAAAATAATCCCTATCCTCTTCACTGATTTCATAGAGAATCCCATATACAGACTCATTTGGACTTGGGATGATATTGGCCCTAGCACTTCCATCGGGGTTTGGAAAATTAAACCTGAAACCATAATGAGGCAGGATTCCAGCTCCAACCTTTTTGGGCGCCTGTCTCAAACGGCCTTTCAGTGTAGATTCATCCAAATTGCTGGCATACCCGAAATAATAAAAACTATCCATGATGCAATTTAAGATTTGTTAACATAATAAACCAAAATCTAGATTAAACCATCTATTCCGAGATCAGTCTAACCGTCAAATAAGCAGCAATAGAAATGAGTTCTTACCCGGGATTTGAACTCCTCCATCAGCTTAAAAATTATCACATAAAAAAAAGACCATGAAAAAGCTACTAATAATCGCCATGATGTTCTCACTCTCTTTCACTGCTTTTGCACAAAGAGGACAACAAAGAGAAATGCCAACTCCTGAACAAAGGGCCGAGATGCTGACCAACAGGACGGCAGAAAAACTTGAATTATCCGAAGATCAAAAGAAAAAGATCTACGATATCCATTTGGAAAATGCCAAAAAAAGACAAGCGGAAAGAGAGACAAGAAGAGCAGAGATGGAAGGCAAACGCGAAGAAATGAATGCCCAAAGGCAAAAACAAAATGATCAGATTGAGGCCGTACTTACTCCAGAACAAAAAGCCAAATATGCTGAAATGAAAGCTTCCGCCCGAGAAAGAGGCGCCATGAGACCCGGAAGAGCCGGCGAAAAGCGCCCTGAAATGAGAAAAGGACAGGGACAAAGAGGCGGACAGGACGGAAAATTTTACAAAGGTGGTGAAGGAAGAAAAGGTCCCAAAACCACTACAGAATCAATATAATTTTCATAGATAAGGTTGGTTAAATAGGTAAAAAGCCCGGGCCATTGACCCGGGCTTTTTTTTGCCAAAAAAGAGCAGGTCACCGACCTACTTTTTTTATTCCGGCTGAGCGAATTGTTCAGCCTTAACTAAACTTACTATCACGCTTACTCTTTTATCTTAGGCTTATTGCTGACTATCTGAATGCACAATGATTTCTTCTTCAACTTCATAAAATCCTTCGTCTTTCTTCGGAAGGGCAGAAGTACCCATCAGGAATTCGTCCACTTTAACGGCTGCTTCCCTTCCTTCAGAAATTGCCCAGACCACCAAAGATTGCCCCCTGCGCATATCTCCCGCCAAAAAGACCTTTTTGCTCGTACTTTGATACGCTTTGGATTTGGGAAGGCTGTTTTCCATAAGGTCAACTCCAAATGCTTCCAATAACCCGTTTCTTGCAGGACCGGTATAGCCTATGGCAATGAATGCCAAATCACATGGCAAAGTTCTTTCAGTTTCCGGAAGCTCTACAAACTGCATCCTGCCATTTTCTTCCTTCCACTCCAGATCTACCAGTACGAGACCGGTAACTTCCCCTTTTTGATTTCCCACAAATTCCTTGGTTAGGATAGAAAAAACCCTATCGGCTCCTTCTTCATGTGAACTGGATGTTTTTAAGGTCATAGGCCATTCAGGCCAAGGATTCAAAATAGTTCTTTGCTGGGGCGGCTTGGGAAGCAATTCCAGCTGGGTAATGCTTTTTGCACCATGACGGTTAGAGGTACCAATACAGTCCGAACCCGTATCACCACCACCAATAACAATCACATGCTTACCCTTTGCGGAAATCGGATTCGCTTTGATTTCTCCTGCAATCACCTGATTCTGTTTTCCCAAAAACTCCATGGCAAAATGTACCCCTTTCAGGTCAGCTCCTTTGATCTTCAACTCTCTGGGCTGTTGCGCACCTGTAGCAATGACTACCGCATCAAAGTTTCTGAGGATATTCTCGGCTTTGATATTGAAACCCACCTCAGTTCCTGTACTGAAAATCACCCCTTCCTGCTCCATAATTTCTACCCTACGGTCAATCACCCACTTTTCCAATTTGAAATCAGGAATCCCATATCTCAAAAGCCCTCCGACTTTGTTGTCTTTTTCAAATACCGTCACTTCATGGCCTGCCTGATTGAGCTGGTCTGCCGCGGCTAATCCTGCCGGTCCGGAACCGATGACCGCAACAGATTTACCTGTCCTGCTTTTTGGCTGTTTTGGCTTAACAAAGCCCAACTCATAGGCTTTTTCAGCAATTGACTTCTCTATGAGTTCAATGGCCACAGGATCTTTATTGATACCCAGGACACAGGAAGCTTCACAGGGCGCTGGGCAAATCCTACCGGTGAATTCTGGAAAGTTGTTAGTGCTTCGAAGAATTTGAAAAGCTTCTTCCCATTCATTTCGGTATACTGCATCGTTAAACTCCGGTATGACATTGCCCAGCGGACATCCCTGATGACAAAACGGTACGCCACAATCCATGCATCTTGCTGCTTGATGGTTCAGCTTTTCAGCATTGAATGGCTTATATATTTCCTTATAATCATGAATTCTTTCTTCAGGAGAGCGCGACTCCGGCAACTCCCGCTTGAATAACAAAAAACCTTCTTTCGCTCCCATCTTATACCAATGTTGTTGATTGTTCTAATGCTCTTTTCCTCAATACTTCTTTGTAATCTCTCGGGATTACTTTGATAAACCTTTCTTTATAACTGTCCCAGTTTTCCAAATACTCGGCAGCCAATTGGCTCTTCGTATGCCCAACATGCTCCTTCAATTGCTCCTTGATCGTGACAAAATCATCTTCATTCAAAGGATCCAGGTCTACCATTTCCTGATTGATCAAGTGGATGTAATCTTTCAGGATATAGGCAATGCCACCGCTCATACCGGCAGCAAAGTTTCGGCCGATTTCACCCAGATTGATTACCAAGCCACCTGTCATATACTCACAGCCATGATCACCAATTCCTTCGATTACTGCTTTTACACCAGAGTTTCTGACACAGAACCTTTCCCCTCCTTTACCATTGATATAGGCTTCACCGGAAGTGGCCCCATAAAAGGCTACATTGCCGATGATGATATTTTCATGAGCAATAAAATTGGCATTTCGACTAGGATACACGATCAATTTTCCTCCAGAAAGCCCCTTACCAAAGTAGTCATTGGACTCTCCTTCCAGCTCAAAAGTCACTCCTTTGGTCAGGAAACCTCCAAAGGTCTGTCCTGCACTACCGCTGAACTGATACTGTATGGTGTCTTCCGGCAATCCAGGACTTCCGTATATTTTCGAAATTTCGTTGGACAGCATGGCGCCTACTGTACGGTCTGTGTTTTTGATCTTAAAGCTTGCCCTGACCGGACTTGCCTGCTCCAAAGCTGGAATGGCTTCTTTCAGTAACTTCCTGTCCAATATCTTCTTCAACTCAAATTCCTGGTCAATTTGCTTGTGTACGCCCACATGGTCAGGAACTTCCACTTTATGGAAGATCGGTGACAAATCGACCTTATCCCATTTCCAATGGTTCATATGGCCAGAGGCCTTCAGCACATCACTTTGCCCCACCATTTCATCTATTGTCGCAAAACCCAAAGAAGCCATTATCTCCCTAAGGTCCTGTGCCAGAAACATGAAGTAATTGACCACATGATCCGGATTACCGGTAAAAAGCTTTCTAAGCTCCGGATTTTGGGTGGCTATCCCCACAGGACAGGTATTGAGATGGCATTTACGCATCATGATACAGCCTTCTACGACCAAGGCTCCAGTGGAAATCCCCCACTCTTCCGCTCCTAACAACGTAGCAATGGCAATATCCCTACCTGTTCTGAGCTGTCCATCTGTTTGGAGGACTACCCGACTTCTTAAGTTATTTTTTACCAAAGTTTGATGGGCTTCAGAAAGTCCAAGTTCCCAGGGCAAACCTGCATGTCTGATGGAACTCAAAGGAGAAGCTCCGGTACCTCCATCCGCTCCTGAAATCAAAATCACATCCGATTGGGCCTTGGCTACACCGGCCGCTACCGTACCCACCCCTGCCTGCGACACAAGTTTCACATTGATCCTGGCCTTGCGGTTGGCATTTTTCAGATCATAGATCAATTGGGCCAAATCTTCAATGGAATAAATATCATGATGTGGGGGAGGAGAAATTAACCCCACTCCTGGGGTAGAATGCCTGACCCTACCAATCCAATCATCAACCTTATGTCCGGGCAATTGGCCCCCTTCACCAGGTTTGGCTCCCTGAGCCATTTTGATCTGCAGTTCTTCTGCATGGGTCAGGTAATTACTGGTAACGCCAAATCTGCCAGAAGCTACCTGCTTGATCGCTGACCTTTCCCAATCTCCATTGGGCTTTCTTTCAAACCTTATTTCATCTTCCCCTCCTTCACCACTGTTGCTTTTTGCACCGATACGATTCATCGCAATAGCCAAAGTGGTATGCGCTTCATGGGAAATAGAACCGAAAGACATGGCTCCTGTGGCAAAACGCTTAAGGATGGATTCAACCGGTTCCACTTCCTCAATGGGAATGGAAATCCGTTTTTTAAATTCAAAAAGCCCTCTTAAAGTCAGCGCATCTTTGGTCTGATCATTGATCTTCTGGGCAAATTTTTTGTATAAACTGTAATCGTTAAGTCTTGTAGATTTTTGCAATAAATGGATGGTCTCCGGATTGAAAAGGTGTTTTTCTCCTCTTCTTTTCCATTGGTAAACACCCCCTGTTTCCAATATCGGGCTATCAGTATCGTACGCCGCATGATGCCTGATCAATACCTCCTCAGCCAACTCATCAAATGAGATGCCCGAGATCCGGCTAACAGTACCTTTGAAACACCTGTCTATGACCTCTGGCCCCAAACCTATGGCTTCGAAAATCTGGGCACTCTGATAAGACTGCAGGGTACTGATTCCCATTTTGGAAAGTACCTTCAGCAAACCTTTGCCTATGGCTGACTGATAATTCTGGAATAATTGCTTTTGATTGATTGCTTTACCAAAAGCTCCTTTTTCATTGAGATGCAACAGTGATTCTAATGCCAGGTAAGGATTGATTGCAGATGCACCATAGCCGATCACCGTTGCAAAATGATGCGTCTCCCGTATGTCTCCCGCCTCGACCACAAGGCCCGCACGTGTCCTGATTTTTTTCTTCACCAAATGGTGGTGCACCGCGCCTATGGCCAATAAACTTGGAATTGGTGCTTTTTGCTCGGTGCTGTTTCTATCCGAAATGATGATGATGTTTTTCCCTGCATAGATGGCCCCTTCAGCAGCTTTACAAAGTTCATTAAGGGCTTCCAGTAACCTGCCTGGTTGATGATCCGTTTCAAAATGGGCATACAAGGTAATTGATCTATACCCCTGTTCTTCCAAATGTTTCAGTTTTTCCAGGTCTTGATTCAGTAATACCGGCTGGGAAATATGTATTTGTCTGGTATGTCTCGGGCTTTCTGCCAGAATATTATGGCTTTCCCCTATACGGGTAAAAAGCGACATCACCAATTTTTCCCGGATAGGGTCAATCGGTGGATTACTTACCTGGGCAAAAAGCTGCTTGAAATAATTGGAAATATGTTGGCTTTGCTTGGACAACACCGCCAAAGGAGTATCTGCACCCATAGATCCAAGTGCTTCATAACCCGACCCTCCCATAGGGGAAAGTACGACTTTGATTTCCTCTGAAGTGTAGCCAAAAATGGTCTGTCTTTTTTTAATGTCCTCTATACTGTATGGGTGTTCCAATTTCTCAGGATCAGGCATCAAGCGCAGTTTGAGCCTTTCTTCCCTGACCCATTTTTCATAAGGCTTATGGTCACAGACAGCAGATTTAATTTCTTCATCAAATGAGATTTTTCCTTTTTCCAAGTCAGCCATCAACATTCTGCCAGGGCTGATTCTTCCTTTTTCGGTAATTGTCGCTTCCCTAATAGGTAAGGCACCTGCCTCAGAAGAAAGGATCAATCTGCCGTCATTGGTGATAAAATACCTCAAAGGACGCAGACCGTTTCTGTCTAAAGTAGCCCCAATAGATTTTCCATCAGTAAAGATAAGCGCAGCAGGTCCATCCCAGGGTTCCATCAGCGCTGCATGGAATTTGTAAAAAGCCTTTCGATCCTTATCCATCATCTGATTGTCTTGCCATGCTTCAGGAACCAACATCATCATCACATGGGGAAGCGATCTTCCGCTAAGGGTAAGCAGTTCCACCAAAGCATCAAGATTGGCTGAATCGGAATTGTATTTGTTGGTTACCGGCATGACCTTGGACAACTCCTCATCGGTGAAATACATGGAACGCATCAAAGTCTCCTTGGATTTCATTTTGTTGAGGTTACCGCGAATTGTATTGATCTCACCGTTATGGGAAAGATACCTGAATGGCTGGGCCAATCGCCAGTTAGGAAAGGTGTTGGTCGAAAACCGGGAATGAACTATCGCCAGCCCTGAGGTGATTTTGTTGTTTTGAAGATCTTTGTAAAAAGGCAGTACCTGATCTGTCCTTAACTGTCCTTTGTATATTAAGGTATAAGCCGAGAAACTGGCAAAGTAAAAGGCGGAATTGACACCTGGGATATTACTATTGATTGTCTTAGTAGCGAAATTCCGCAATACATAAAGTTTACGCTCCAAGTCAATACCACTCAGTCCATCCTGATGGCTGACAAATACCATTTCAATATTGGGCATTACTTCTAGTGCCCCCGAACCAGGCACCGTCACGTCCACCGGTACATCCCGGTAACCCAATAAGTGAAAGCCCAGATCCTCTATCAACTTGTTGAGTAAGGCCTTGGATTTTTTATACAGCTGTTTATTTCTTGGAAAAAAAGTCATCCCCACACCATAACTTCCCTCATCAGGAATCGGGAACCCTGCCCTAAATGTCACCTCTTTTAAAAATGTATGGGGAATCTGTATCAATATCCCTGCTCCATCACCGGTCTTTGGATCACTACCACGGCCACCCCTGTGCTCCATATTGCTGAGCATAAATAGGGCGTCACTGATGGTCTCATGACTCTTGACCCCTTTCACATTAACCACCGCTCCAATACCACAGGAATCGTGTTCAAATTCGTCACGATATAGTCCTTCAATCATTATATTATTATTTAATAGGTTTTCGAATTAAGTTGCAAAAATTACAAAATTATTTCCTTTTATTAAAATAGAAGCAATATAAAGGCGCTAATTATGAATAGTTTATATCAAAATGAACACTTGTTTAACTTTTATAAAAATTAATTAATGGTTTATAAAAACACTTATTTTTATATTTTAATTAAAATTTATCAATTTTATAGTGTTTAAAAATACTTAAATTTTCAAAATTCATGTAAAAATATGAAAAACAGGTTTATAAGAATTTTACGGAAATTTTTTCTGTTTTTTTTATACTGATTTTTTAGGAATAGTGCATGATAGTAAAATCCCTATTTCATTGCGCAAACTATAATATTGCATTTTTATAAAAAATAAGAATATTATTCTATATGCATTTTACTAAAAACAAGGGCTAGGATTTTGAACCCTGTTCTACGAACACCTATTATTCTTGATGAAGAAAAGTGTCAAAAGCTTCAAATACATAGAAAGAATTGGTTCCAAAAAACAGCGTCAGAGACAGGCTCCAACTTACGTCAAATTGGGCACATGATTAAAAAATATTCTACTAATTACCTCCAAAACAATATCAGATTAAGTTCAAAGATTTTGGGGAAAAAGACAGACTATCATTTTATGGCTAATCAACCAACATTGTCAACAGAAAAATAAGGAAAAAAAAGAGGCAAATTATTCGTGTAGATGCTCTTCTTAATCTTCGTTATGACCTTCCATTTCCTTTTCCAGACCTTTAATATGCACCTTGACTTTCTTGATCCTCTTAGTGTCTACAGCCAAGATGGTAAACTCAAACATGTCAAACTGTATTTTTGAACCATTTTTAGGAAGATTGGAGTTGATTTCAAGCAATAACCCTCCGAGGGATTCACTTTCTCCTTTCACTTCATCAAAAATCTGAGGATCAATGTCCAGTCTTTTACAGAAATCATTGAGGGAAACCTTTCCTTCAAAAACAAAGGTGTGGGAGTCCAATTCTTTGAAAAAGTAATCATCAACATCATCAAACTCGTCATTGATCTCCCCAATAATCTCTTCGATCAGATCTTCTAGGGTTACAAGACCGGATGTACCGCCATATTCGTCCACGACGATAGCCATATGTACTCGCTTCTTCTGAAAGTCTTTTAGTAAGGTGTCAACTTTTTTGTTTTCCGGAACAAAAAAGCCTTTTCGGATCATATTTTGCCAAGCAAAATCCTCATCCTGCTCAATATAGGGAAGTAGATCCTTGATATACAAAATACCTTCAATGTTATCAATGGTTTCTTTATATACCGGAATTCTGGAATAACCGCTTTTATTGATTTTATCCATAAGCTCATGGAAGTCTGTTTCCAATTCAACAGCAGTAATGTCCATTCTTGACTGCATCACCTGTCGGACAGATAGGGTTCCAAAATTCACTATACCTTTTAGGATGTCCCTTTCTTCCTCTGAGGTGTCTTCTGTGGTGATTTCAAGTGCTTGATGCAGTTCATCCACAGAAAGAGAATAGCCTTTCTTTTCAATTCTTTTTTCAATCACATTGCTCATGGCCATCAGCATAGCAGAAAGCGGTTTGAGCAGATAGGAGAAAAAGTAAATAATCGGCGCCATCATCAATGAAAACTCGATCTTAGCTTTGGTGGCATAGACTTTGGGTACAATTTCCCCAAAAAACACAATAGCGAAAGTAACACCAATCGTTTGAACAAGAATAATAATAATCCCTGTAGCGTTGGCTCCAAAAACTGTCCAGGCAAAAAAGGTAGTTAAGGTCACAATACCGATATTGATGAGGTTATTCAAAATCAATACCGTACTGAGCAGATTTTTGGGAGATTCAACCAATTGAATGGCTTTATTGGCTCTTTTATCTCCTTTGTCGTCGAGATCAGCAAGATCTTCTGAATTAAGGGAAAAAAACGCTACTTCTGAGCCGGAAACAAGGCCAGAGGCAAGCAACAAAAGCATAAAAATTATTGCATTACCTAAAATATAGCCGGCTGAAACCGGATTGGTTTCAGCCAGCAACATAAGACTCGGGTATGGGTCGTCCATTAATTTATTCAAATGATTATTGCAAAATTAATCAATTCTTGACCAATTCTTCAATATTTGTTTTAGAATGGCAGATCATCATCCTCCGCACTCCCTCCAGACATGCTTGGTGCAGGTGAAGGAGCCGAGACATTATGATTATAAGACTGTGCTCCTTGGGAAGGAGCGCCAGCACCCTCAGGTCTACCCCCCAGCATGGTAAAACTCAGCACCCTGATTTTCATTCTTTTCCTATTATTACCTTGTTCGTCCTGCCAGGTATCAGATTTGATTTTACCTTCTACGAATAACTGCATCCCTTTTTTAAGATATTGCTCAGCGATTCTAGCCTGTCCGTCCCATAGCTCTAAATCATGCCACTCGGTGTTTTCCACCCTGTTGCCCATCTTGTCCTTGTAAGCTTCAGTAGTCGCTAACCTCAGGTTGGCTACCACTTTATCTCCTTCCAAATGCTTCACTTCAGGATCTGCTCCTAAATTGCCTACTAAAATTACTTTATTTACTCCGGCCATAATTTGTTGTTGTTTAAATGTTTAACAAAAAGTCCATGTTAAATTTAAGGATTATTTCTCTTCGTTCAAATACCTCAGAATTAACCTCGGTTTGGCCAAATTGTCCAGCTTTTCCTGATCGACCAACAAGTAACCTTTAGCATTTGCCCACTTTTCAAGCTTGTTGAGTTCTTTTTCCTCCACCACGAACTTTACAAAGTTGGCAAAAATTCTTTGATGTGTGAGGACATGTTTGTAAATCTGATCAGGATTTAGGACAACTTTTGTCTCAAAATCTTCAAGCAAAGTAAAAATATCCGGATATATCCGATTAACGTCCAAAATTGGGCTTGTTTCTACCAAAGGAAAGTCAAAAAGGTGCTGCCATATATCCCCAGCACTCCTTTGTTTGAGCACCACATGTTCACCACATATAATATGTGCATACTGAAAATACCTTTCCTTAATCTTCAGTTTCTTGATTTTGACAGGAAGCTCCCCCACCACTCCTTTTCGATAAGCAAAACATCCTGACTTGAGCGGACAACTTTCACAATCCGGATTTCTGGGTACACACTGCAGGGCCCCAAACTCCATGATGGCCTGATTAAACTCACCTGGCCTGTCTTTTGGAATCATCCTGTTGGCCAATGCTTCAAATTCTTTTTTGCCCTTTGTACTGGCAATTTCCGTATCCACACCAAAATAACGGCTCAGAACCCTGAACACATTGCCGTCCACTACTGCCACGGATTCACCAAAGGCGAAAGAAGCAATTGCAGCCGCTGTATAGGAACCAACTCCCTTCAATTGAAGTAGGGATTTATAATTATCCGGAAATTTTCCTCCATGACTATTGACCACTTCCTTTGCACATGCATGGAGATTACGTGCCCTGCTATAATATCCAAGACCCTGCCACAATCGCATCACCTCTTCCTCCTGTGCTGCGGCCAAATCCTGAACACTTGGGTAATTTTCTGCGTATCTAATAAAATATGGCAATCCTTGCGCTACGCGGGTCTGCTGCAAAATAATTTCCGACAACCAAATGATATATGGGTCATCGGTGTTTCTCCAAGGCAAATCCCTCTTATGGCGGGGGTACCACTCCAATAATCTATGGACAAAGGCTTCAAAATTCAAAACACACGAAATTAAGCTGTTAAGACAATGTTAAACAATTCAATCTAATTTTGGGCAATTTGTTTTTATATTGAATTGCTTCGTATAAATTTGCAGTCCCAAAAATAGTTGGTTAATAGGTCGTTAAGCTTATTCGATAATAATTTAAATTCATCAAACAGTGACTAAAGCAGAAGTAATCACCAAGATTTCGGACAAAACTGGAATCCAGAAAGACGATGTAACTCAAACCATTGAGGCATTCTTCAAAGTGGTAAAAGATTCCATGGCGGAGGGAGAGAATATTTATGTAAGAGGTTTTGGCAGCTTCATCAACAAGAAGAGAGCTAAAAAAATCGCCAGAAACATCTCTAAAAACACTGCTATCGTGATCGACGAGCATTATGTGCCGGCTTTCAAGCCTTCTAAAGTGTTTATTGAGAAAATCAAAAACAGCAAAAAAATTAAAGAACTGGCTCCTCAGGATTAATCCTGAGAGCCTAATTCCTTATGAAAAAATCCCAGATCATCATCCTTGTACTTGGAATTGTAGCCATCGGGCTTCTGTATTCCCTACCAAGAGTTGTCGTAGACAACGATGAGGGCCAAGAGATCGCAGGTGAGGAAGCCCCTGCTTCCACCACTCCGGATGTACAGGAAATGCATGATGCCCCAGTTGCCTTAGAGGTAAGAGAAGCTTTGGCTGCTGTTGCCGAAAAACTGGAAAAAGAGGATAATAAGGAAAGGTTTGCTATCTTGGCAGATTCTTTGGCTTCATTATACACCCAAATCGGTAAATTTGATTCAGCAGCTTACTTTTTGGAGCAGGCTGCCATCAAAATTGAAACCACAGAAAGGATAGAAAAAGCAGGCAATGCCTACTATGAAGCCTTCAATTTTGCCATGAATGATCAAAAAATAGCTTTCCTGGCAGACAAAACCAGAAGTTATTTGAATAAAGTTTTGGAAAAAGATCCAAAACGTCTGGACCTGAAAACCAAAGTGGCGATGACTTATGTATCTTCGTCCAATCCTATGCAGGGCATTACCATGCTGAGGGAAATTCTGGAAGAGGACCCGACCAATGAAGATGGCTTGTTCAATATGGGCATTTTATCCATGCAGTCCGGTCAGTACAAGAGGGCATCGGAACGATTCGAGGAATTGGTTCGTTATCATCCTGAGAACCTTCAAGGTCAGTTCTACCTGGGAGTGAGTTACTTCGAGTCCAAACAAAACAACAAAGCTAAAAAGCAGTTTCAGCTGGTTCAAGGCATGACCTCAGACCCAATGGTCTTGGCGAGTGTAGAGAGTTACCTGGAAAGGCTATAAATAATTGTTCCACTTTAAATCTTTAAAACTATGCCTTGCGGTAAAAAAAGAAAAAGACATAAGATCGCTACGCACAAGCGTAAGAAGAGACTTAGAAAAAACAGACATAAGAAGAAGTGATACACTTCTTCTTTTTGAGTTTTTACACAGTACGTTCATTTAAATCATAAAAACAGACACGATTGAGCACAGAATTAATCATTGATTCGGCTCAAAACGGCAGTCGTATTGCCCTTCTCAAAGACAAGAATCTGGTTGAACTCCACTCTGAGGGTGGAGAAAACCAATTCAAGGTAGGGGATATTTACTTGGGTACAGTCCGTAAAATTGTCAATGGGCTCAATGCAGCCTTTATTGATGTAGGCTATGAAAAGGATGCTTTCCTGCATTACCAGGACCTGGGTCCACAGATCAATAGCCTCAACAAGTTTACCAAACTGGTACGCAACAATAACTATCCCAATGTCAACCTAAAGGGATTTGAGAAAGATGGTGATATAGAAAAGCTTGGAAAGATTTCCAATGTCCTTTCTAAAAATCACCAGATTTTGGTACAGGTAGTCAAAGAGCCTATCTCTACCAAAGGACCACGGCTTTCCTGTGAGCTCTCCATCGCTGGTCGCTACATTGTACTGGTGCCTTTTTCCGACACAGTCAACGTATCCAAAAAGATACGCAGCGCTGAAGAAAGAAAGAGACTGGTACGCTTAATCACTTCCATCAAACCCGCCAATTTTGGTGTCATCATCAGAACAGTTGCCGAAGGTCAATCAGTCACCGAACTGGACAAAGATCTGAGAAACCTGCTCACAACTTGGGAAGATGGGATGAAGAAATTGGCCAAGGCCAAAAGTCGCGACAAGATCATTGGAGAAATGAGCATGGCTTCCTCTATCATAAGAGACCTGCTCAACGAGTCATTCGACGCAATCACCGTAGAGGATGAATTGATCTATGATCAAATCAGGTCTTACATCAGGTCAATTGCCCCTGAAAAGGAAAAAATTGTTAAGCTTTACAACGGAAAAGCGAAGCTCTTTGAAAATTTTGGAATCGAAAAGCAAATCAAAAGCTTGTTTGGTCAGACAATCAGTCTGCCACAGGGCGGTTATCTTATCATAGAACATACCGAAGCCCTTCACGTCATCGACGTCAACAGTGGTAACAAATCCAACCAAGAAAGCGATCAGGAAACAACAGCTTTAAAAACCAACCTGGTTGCCGCAAAAGAAATTGCAAGACAATTACGCCTCCGAGATATGGGAGGCATCATCGTCATCGACTTCATCGACATGAAAAAGGCCGAAAACAAAAAGGCCATTTACGATGCGATGAGGGAAGAGATGAAAGATGACAGGTCCAAGAATACCGTCCTGCCGTTGACCAAATTCGGTCTAATGCAAATTACGAGGCAGCGCGTGAGACCTGAAGTCAATATTGTCACAAAAGAAACCTGCCCCGCTTGCGGTGGAACAGGAAAGATTCAGGCCTCTATTTTGGTGGCCGATCAATTGGAAAAAGACCTAGAGCATATTGCCACGATCCAAAATGTTTCAAATATCCACATAGGATTACACCCTTACCTCTATGCTTACTTTACGCATGGATTCATATCCCAAAGGGTAAGGTGGTTTTTCAAATACTTTAAGTGGGTAAAACTGATACGAGACTCTTCACTCCCGGTGACGGAGTATAAATTCCTGGACGAAACAGGAGAAGAAATAGAACTTCAAGTAAAAAGCGAGACCGAATAGGTCCCGCTTTTTTTGTTTTTCATCATGAAATTTTGATGAAGATAAAATGCAAGCCTTCGATCATATAATTAGGATTGGATTGCCTTCTGATTTGAAATTCAGGTATTGGATACGAATAAAATATCCAGACAATCAAAAATTATTTAAAATAAACCTTTATAGATCAGGAAGTTGTAATTAAGCGTTTGTTAATTCTTTTTGCAGGGATGGATTAAAAAAAATACTTTTCTCGGGTAAATCCTCTGCAATCATGCCAATAGTCAAATTTATATCAATCTTTTTCTTTTAGATCAGTCCAACACAATTACTTAAGTTTTTACCTTAGTATCGATGAATCAGCTCTTCCAAATATTTAAAGTAGGCAGTGTAGAAGCTGCTAAAATAAGCGCTTCACCTAATGACCCGCATCAACATGATTATGAGGAGTTGGTCATTGGAATGGAAGGCCAATTGGAACATTTCATAGATTTTCAAAATACCGTCCTTGACGCTCCTCTGGTGAGTTTTGTGACCAAAGGAAAAGTCCATCGGGCCATCCCAAAATTAAAAAACGGAAAATGTGATATGTGGGTACTGCGTTTCAAAAGTGAATTTATTCCGGAAATCACTTTTCAGCTTTATGCCAATTACCATAACCATGCGATGCTCAAACTGGCAGATGACTATTGCTTCAAGCGCCTGACCACCATCTGTGAAATCATACAAGGCGAAATGCAGCAAGAAAATCCTGATTTAAGTGTAGTAAGACATTTGCTGACTGCATTATTTATCATGATTGAATCAGAAAGGAATAAGATAATACCACAAGAAGTCGGATTGACCCACTCCCAAAATACTACCTTACAAAGCTTTTTACAGATCCTGGAAGAAAACTACCATAGACCCCTTGGCGTGGAATTTTATGCCGAAAAACTTTTTATGTCCGCTAGAAACCTCAACCTGATTTGCAAAAACATTCTTCAGCAAACTGTCAGTGAAATCATTGAAACCAGAAAACTCATTGAAGCCAAAAACCAATTGACTTATTCTGACAAAAATATTTCCGAAATTGGTTTTGATCTGGGTTACAATGAAAAGGCTTACTTTACGAATGTGTTCAAAAAACGCACTGGCCAAACCCCTTCAGAATTCCGGGACGAGATGAAAAAACTCCTTTCCTGATTTTACAACTCTTCTTCCAAAAACTGTTACCCATTGCCCTTTTTGACGTTGTATTTTTGTATAAGTGATTTTTAACAACCAATAAAATACTAAATAAGATGAAAACAATAGATCAAAAAGTAGCCATAGTCACAGGTGGTGGCTCTGGCATTGGAAAAGCTATTTCCCTCTTGTATGCCTCTGAAGGAGCCAAAATTGTCATTTCAGATATTGACGAAAATGGTAGCCAAGAGACAATCGCTGAGATCAAAGCCAAAGGCGGTGAAGCGATTTTTGTGAAAGCTGACACCTCCAATTCGGAAGACCACAAAAATGTAGTAGAACAGGCTCTTGAAAAGTTTGGTCAACTGGACATTGCTGTCAACAATGCAGGAATCGGTGGTCCTTTGGCACCTACCGGAGAATATCCAATTGATGGGTGGGACAAAACCATTGCCATCAATCTTTCCGGCGTTTTCTATGGCATGCGTTACCAAATCCCTGCTATGCTTAAATCAGGTGGTGGCAGCATTGTAAATGTTGCCTCAATTCTGGGAAAAGTTGGCACTCCTAATTCTTCCGCCTATGTAGCCTCCAAACACGGAGTAATAGGGCTGACTGAAGCCGCGGCCCTGGAATATGCACAACAAAACATTAGAATCAACTCTATTGGTCCGGGTTATATTATGACTCCTTTGCTTAAATCTTTGGATGATGATACCTTGAAAGCTTTGGTAGGCCTACATCCTATGGGAAGATTGGGCGCGTCTAATGAAGTGGCGGAATTAGCCCTGTGGTTGAATTCAGACAAAGCTTCATTCGTCACTGGAGCTTATTACAATGTAGATGGTGGATACCTTGCCCGTTGAGTAAATAGTACTCCACAAGAGTTTAATAACCTATAATCTTTTTCACAAAAAAAACCATATAATGCAAGAACAAGTCAATCCACTGTTATGCGACATTGAAACCGGAATGTGTGAAATCCCTGATGAGGAAAACAAAGTTGGTACATATACCCAAATGTCATCTCCCACCAAGGCTATCAAAGTGATTTATTTTACTGACCCTATCTGTTCATCCTGTTGGGGTATCGAACCACAACTCCGAAAGCTTAAATTGGAATACGGTCATTTCATCGATATTGATTACAGAATGGGCGGATTGTTGCCTGATTGGAGCTACAACAGTGGTGGGATCAGCAAAGCTTCTGATGTCGCCCATCATTGGGATGAAGTCAGCCTTCACTATGATATGCCTATCGATGGGGATGTTTGGTTAGAAAATCCATTGGATTCCTCCTATCCACCTTCTATAGCCTTCAAGGCTGCACAGATTCAGGATAATGAAAAAGCCATATCCTTCCTTCGTGAAATCCGTGAGATGGTTTTTTTACAAAAAAGGAATATTGCCAAAAAGGAACAATTGGTTGAAGCAGCCGGGAAGGTCGGATTGAATGTCGCACAGTTTGAATCTGATCTTGAAGGTAAGGCCAAGGAGCTTTTCCTGGAAGATTTGAAATTGGCAAAGGAGATGGGTGTAAGGGGTTTTCCATCCCTGTTTTTCTCTGATCAAGATGGTCAAACAGAATTTGTATATGGGACAAAACCTTATGCCTTTTATGAAATTGCAGTTTTAAAATTAGGTTCGGAAGTAAACAAAAAGGAATACCAAAAAAATTGGGAGTCTTTATTTGCTAAATTTCCAACACTCACTGCCAAAGAATTTACAGAATTGTCTGGTACGCCAAGGATTGAAAGTGAACAGATTTTGGATAAATTGACCTTGACTGGTCATCTTGCAAAAATCAGCACTAAAAATGGTGCCATGTGGCGATTGGTTTCAAAATAACCTGTTGTGAACAGAAAATCCTTTTTGAAAAAACTGGTCCCGCTCATTGCAGCGGGGCCCTTAACACTAGCAGCAATGAAATTACAGGATTTAAACAAAATGACTGCGCCACTTGGTAAGACCCCAAAAATGCCTGTCCTTTTTCTGGGGCATGGTAGCCCAATGAATGCCATTGAGGAAAATGAATTTGTGCAAGGATTTAGAAATATTGCAAGGCATATTCCAAAACCAAACGCCATCCTGTGTATTTCGGCGCACTGGGAAACCAAAGGTACTTTTGTCACAGCCATGCAAAACCCGCCCACCATCCATGACTTTGGAGGATTTCCCAAAGCCCTGTTTGATGTACAATATCCTGCTCCGGGAAGCCCTGAACTGGCCAAAGAAACCCAATCGCTCATCACCATAACTGAGGTTGGGCTGGATGACAAATGGGGACTTGACCATGGGGCCTGGTCTGTGATCAAACATTTGTATCCGGAAGCTGACATTCCGGTAATCCAAATGAGCATAGATTACAGTCAGGCTCCACAATACCATTACGAACTGGCAAGAGAAATCAAGTCATTACGTGAAAAAGGTATCCTGGTCATTGGAAGTGGTAATATGGTGCATAATCTGAGAATGGTGGAGTGGAGAAGGCTGCATGAAACCTTCGGCTTTGATTGGGCAGTGGAAGCCAATGAAAAAATGAAAGCACATATCCTGAGCGGAGAGCATCAGCCCTTGATCAATTTCCGTTCCCAAGGTAAAGCCTTTGATTTGGCCATTCCAACACCAGAACATTATCTTCCTCTACTTTATGCCTTGGCTTTGAAAGCGCCGAATGAACCGGTAAACTTATTCAATGATCAACCTCTTGCCGGTTCTCTCACCATGACATCTGTGAAAATCGGTTAGATGATATAAAAGGGAAGTAGGTCTTGGCTTAGGAGTCTTAAGGCATCTTCCCAAACTCTGGCATAAAATCTTTTTGACTTTTTTACAAGCTAAGTGGGCATATCATATTTTTCAGGTATTTTTAAGTATTCACTGCCCCAGTTTGCGCAGAAAGCCCAATTAATACTTCAATCGCCCACTATGGATCAATTGATCAAAAAAATCAAAGCGCAGGAAGAAATTGCCAATCAGTTGGAAACAGCATTACCGGATAGAGAGCAACTCTTGGAAAAAGTTACGGAATCAGCCAATCAGTTCCTTGAAAACTTGCCGACAGCAAAGGCCTACCAGCAGCAAGAGCCAAAAATGGAATCCTTCTTAATCCCGGAAGAACCGAAAACCATAAAGGAGATCTTAGATATTATCCAAGAAGAGGTATTTGAACCTGGAATACGGGCAGCCTCAGGCGGACATATGGGATACATACCCGGTGGGGGTGTATTTTCAGCCTCATTGGGAGATTTTTTGGCTGCTATTTCCAATGAATATGCCGGAATTGCTTTTGCCTCTCCAGGAGCAGTCGCCATGGAAAATGTCATCATCAACTGGCTGAAAAAGCTATTTTCCTTTCCGGAAAATGCTGTGGGAAATCTGGCCTCAGGCGGTTCTATCTCCAGCCTGATCGCATTGACAGCAGCAAGAGATAAGTATGGAGTAAAAAACCAACACATCCTCCAATCTGTCATTTATATGACCCCTCAGATCCACCATTGTATCCAAAAATCCCTAAGGATCATAGGTTTGGAAGATGTCATCATCCGTTATATCCCGCTTGACAGGCATTATAGAATGGATACTCTCGCTTTGGAAAAACAAATTCATGCAGATAAATCAGAAGGACTTTCTCCTTTTTTGGTCATCGCTTCAGCCGGCACCACAGATGTTGGCGCAATTGATCCCCTGAATGAGATTGCCAATATTTCGGAAAGGCACCGTCTATGGTTCCATGTGGATGCTGCCTATGGTGGTTTCTTTATCCTGACTTCCAAAAAGGATAAATTCAAGGGTATTGAAAGAGCTGACTCCCTGGTAGTGGATCCGCACAAAGGCATGTTCCTTCCATATGGCATTGGTGCTGTACTGGTCAAAGATGCTGATGCTGTCCTCCACTCTAATCTCTACATGGCTAACTACATGCAGGATGCCCTTTCCGAGGATTTGGTCAAAAGCCCGGCCAACGTATCACCCGAACTGACCAAGCATTTCCGAGCACTGAGGATGTGGTTGCCCCTGCAACTTCACGGAATTACACCTTTTATAGCAAGTTTGGAAGAAAAACTTCTATTGACTACCTATTTCAGAAAGCAATTGATTGCCGCTGGTTTTCAGGTTGGCCCAGAACCAGAATTATCGGTCAGTTATTTCTGGTTTCCTTATCCAAAAGATGAAAATGATTTCAACAGACGATTACTGCATCATATCCATGAGGACGGGACTGCATTTTTAAGCTCCACCATGTTAGATGGCAGATTTGTGATCCGGATCGCAATTTTGTCCTTCAGAACCAAACTGGAAACCATTGACAAAGCCATGGGGATGATCCTAGGTTGCCTTGAAAAGACAAAGATGGATTTTAGCCAATCTGAATTGAAACGATAATGCTAGATTTCATTGGCACCTATCGATGATGGGTAAAGAAAAATCCCGATCTTTTGAGATTCCAAAAACACTAGACCTGTAAAAGGGTATTACTAGTAAGCGTTTTTGAATTTACCCTCTTGAAATTGCATATGTCAACAACATACGACTATATCATTGCCGGTTCAGGTCTATCAGGTTTGAGCTTACTGTATGGACTACTCAAAGAAGAAAGCTTACAGCAGAAAAACATCCTGGTCATCGACAATGCCCGAAAAAACCAAAATGACCGTACCTGGTGCTTTTGGGAAAATAAACCCGGGCCTTTTGAATCTTTGGTCTGCCACTATTGGGATACTTTACAATTTTTTTCTCCTGAAGTATCGAAGGAGTTTCGGATGAAATCATACCGCTACAAAATGATACAGTCCGGAGATTTTTATCCTTTTGTACTGAATTTTGCGGCAACATTCAAAAATGTAACTTTTCTGGAAGCACAGATCAAGGATATTTTAGAAGAAGCGGGGATGGCCACTGTAAAAACTGATCAAGGGAACTTCTCGGCAACGTACATCTTCAACTCTACTTCACTCTTCCACCCAAAAATGACAGAGGAAAATACCCTCTTACAGCATTTCTTGGGATGGTACATCCACACGGAGAACCCCATTTTCAATCCAAAGGTAGGCACGTTGATGGACTTTACATTACCGCAGAACCATGGCACTACCTTTATGTATGTGCTGCCAACAAGCGAAAGGGAGGCTTTGGTGGAATACACCTTGTTTACAGAGAGGGTCTTGCCAGAAGAAGAATATCAAGAGGCGCTCCGGTCCTATATGAAGGATAAGCTGGGCATCAGTGATTATACCATTACGCACTCAGAATTTGGGGTAATTCCCATGTCTTTAGCTAGGTTCAGGTCTTCTATGGGTGAAAGCAACAGAATCATCAATATCGGAACGGCTGGAGGTTATACCAAACCCAGTACGGGCTACACCTTTCAGTTCGTGCAAAAGCATATCGGACAAATCATCGCACTTCTCAAGGAAAATCAATCGCCTGTAGTGGTACCAACATTTAGGGAGAAAATGTTTGAATGGTATGACAGGACCTTATTGGATGTGTTGCTCAGCAAAAGCATGAGCGGTGAACAGATATTTACCAGTCTTTTTAAGCGTGTGGATCCTGAAAGAATTTTGGCTTTCTTGGCCAATGAAAGTGGTTTTTGGGAAGAATTCAAAATCCGGAACAGTGTACCTCAGTTTCCTTTTATCTTTTCAGGAATGAAGCAGCTCATGGGATTGGGCAAAAAATAATGGAAAATTTTCTATTTGGGCAACTTCCTTTGATGCTTATGGAAAGTTGAATTGGGACTGATTTGAAGGAAAAACTGGCAAAAAGCCATAAATTGTATTTCTTAATACTCTTTGCCAACGATGAAAAAATTGTCCCCACAACAAGAAGAAGAATACTTGGGAATCCTTCAATCCAGGTTTAACCAGAATCCTCAACGACATCCAAATCTTATCTGGGAACAGGTCAAGACTAGGCTTTTGGAATTCCCTGATAAGCTGAGCAGCCTTTACGACATGGAAAATACAGGAGGTGAGCCGGATGTGGTATCCCAGGATTCTTCCAGTGGTGCATTTGTTTTTTTCGACTGTTCGGCAGAGACGCCCTTAGGACGCAGAAGTTTTTGTTATGATCAGACCGCACTGGATTCAAGGAAGGCCAATAAGCCCCAAAACAGCGCCAAGGCTATGGCAGATATGATGGGAGTCAACCTATTGACAGAAGAAGAATACTTCTACTTACAGACCTTGGGAGATTTTGACACCAAAACCTCTTCCTGGCTCGAAACACCTGTGGAAATCCGAAAAAAAGGCGGGGCCATTTTTGGGGACAAGCGCTTCGGAAGGACATTTATCTACCATAATGGTGCGGAATCTTACTATGGAGTCAGAGGCTTTAGGGCTTCACTTAGGGTATAAAATCTGAATAATTAACATGATGAGTAAACCAACTTTTCATTGATGCAAAACAATTTTTATAAATACCTCAAAGAAAAAGTAATGGTCAAATCAGAGGATTTACCAAAACTGATGGATCTTGTGACCACCAAAGAGGTGAAGAAACATGATTTTTTACTTTCCAAAGGAGAGGTTTGTAAACATGCCTTCTTTGTAGAGAAAGGTCTAATCCGGATGTATTCCATTGATGAAGAGGGCAAGGAGCATATTCTGCAGTTTGCACCTGAGAATTGGTTTGTAAGCGATCGGGAAAGCACCTTTTTTGGCAAAGCCTCCACCTACTTCATAGATGCCATTGAAGACAGCAGGGTGGTGATGTTTGATCTGGAGTTTACAATTAAAGCTTCTGGAATCAGTCCCGAATATAGAAATTACAATGAATACCTCTTGCACAACCATATACGTCAATTGCAGAACCGGATCAATTTGTTGATTGGTGCCAATGCTGAAAAAAGATATTTGGATTTTGTGTCCTTGTACCCGGATGTTCTGATGCGTGTACCCCAATGGATGGTGGCCTCTTATCTGGGTATCACACCTGAAAGCCTTAGCAGGGTGAGAAAGGAATTGGCAAGGAGAAATTTCAAGCCTAATTGACTTCTTAACATAGGTCAATGTACAGGATATTGAACTACCATAAATTTGTATCATATCAACATACAAATCAGATGACAAAGAGAAATATTGAATTGGTAGCAGCTCCAAGAGCACCTCACTATGTTGGGGACGGATTCCGTGTACATAACTTCATTCCAAGTGGATATCGCCTGGACATGAAAAGAATGGATCCATTTATCATGTTGGATTATAATTCAAAATTCTATTTTCCACCCACAGACCAACCTAGGGGAGTAAGTGTACACCCTCATCGTGGCTTTGAAACCGTGACCATTGCCTATAAAGGCAAAGTTGCCCATCATGACAGCAGCGGAGGGGGGGGAATTATCGGCGAAGGTGATGTACAATGGATGACTGCAGCTTCCGGGGTTTTGCACAAAGAATACCATGAAGAAAATTTCAGCAAAGCCGGTGGTGATTTTCAAATGGTACAGCTTTGGGTCAACCTTCCCGCAAAGGATAAAATGTCTGCCCCTAAGTACCAAGGTATAGCCAATGCACAAATGCCAAAGTTTACGCTCCCTGATCAAGCTGGAATCATTGAAGTGATTGCAGGTGAATACCAAGGATTAAAAGGAAGTGCCAGTACTTTCAGTCCCGTGAACATGATGAATGCAAAATTAAATAAAAGCGGCAAAGCCAGCTTTGATTTCCCTTCTCATTTCAATACGGTATTGTTGGTAATAGAAGGCAGCATCACCGTAAATCAGGAAGCAAAGGTACCAACAGATCACTTGGTCCTGTTTGAAAACAATGGCAGTTCATTCGAAATCGAAGCCAATGAAGAGGCAGTTGTGCTCATCCTGAGTGGCGAACCGCTCAACGAACCTATTGCTGCCCATGGCCCATTTGTGATGAACACCCGTCAGGAAATCGTTCAGGCAATTGAGGATTACAATATGGGAAAATTCGGATATTTAGAAGATTGATTGAAGCAGAAGGAAGCAATACATCCATAAACCATAACTTTATCATTATGTCAAATATTTCACTCATTATCGAAGAGCGTGCTGCCAACATTGGAAATTTTCTGGTGGGGCGCCTGTTACCGTTCCGTCAAAAAAGATCCGTAGGCCCTTTTGTATTTATCGATCATATGGGGCCAGTAAAAATGAGTGAGCGTGAAAATCTGGATGTATTGCCCCATCCCCATATTGGGCTGTCTACCCTGACCTTCTTGTTTGAAGGAGCTATAATGCACCGTGACAGCATTGGAACCGAAATGGAAATCAAACCGGGAGCTGTCAATTGGATGACCGCCGGCAAAGGGGTCGTTCATTCTGAAAGAACGCCTGAATACCTTCGCGATACAGACAAGTGGCTTCACGGACTGCAGATTTGGGTGGCCTTACCCAAATCTCTGGAAGAGTCAGAACCCACCTTCACGCATATTGAGGCAGAAAATATTCCCTCTTGGCAAGAAGGGCCCGTCAGCTTCAAACTGATTGCAGGAGAAGCTTTTGGCAAAAAATCCCCTGTTCCGGTGCACAGCAAACTGTATTTTATTGAAATCAAGAGCAGCTCAGGTCAAAAAATCAACATCGGTGATGACCTTTATGGCGAGAGTGGTCTATACATACTAGAAGGTTCGGTAGACATTGAAGGCAATAGCTATGAACCCAAACAAATCCTGATTGCTCATAACAGCAAACTATGTGAGTTTGAAATAGGGGAAAACTCCACAGTGTATATTTTCGGGGGAGAAACATTCCCTGAAGAAAGGTTTATAGATTGGAACTTTGTTTCCTCTAGTAAGGAAAGACTCAAAGAAGCCAAAGAAGACTGGATAGAACAAAGATTCCCTGAAGTCCCTGGGGAAACTGAGTTTGTGCCTTATCCACAACTTAAAAGATAAGCAGATAATCAGGTAAGGTTTTTAGGAATTAAAAACCTTACCTTCGTATGTATTCCCCTATCAAAGCATCCTTTCCCATGACATTTATTGAAAGCAGGACTTTTGAAAAACAGCAATTCCAAGAACAGCCATTGGTTAAAGGAGAGTATGAAAACTGCAGTTTCAAACAGTGTGATTTTTCCAATACCGATATTTCCGGAATCAGATTTCAGGAATGTCAATTTGTGGACTGCAACCTCAGCTTGGCAAAAATAGCCAAAACAGCTTTTCAGGACTGCATTTTCAGCCATTGCAAAATGCTGGGCATCCGCTGGGATCAGTGTGATGAGTTTGGGCTTACTTTCAGGTTTGAAAATTGCCAGCTCAACCACTCCTCTTTTTACAAGACTAAAATCAAAAAAACATACTTTGGACATTGTCAATTACAAGAAGTGGATTTTACCGAATGCGATCTGTCCGGGTCTGAATTTGTTCACTGTGATCTGCTGAAAGCCCTATTTGACAGGACTAATCTAGAAAAAGCAGATTTGAGAACAGCTTCTCATTTTTCCATTGATCCTGAAAACAACCGTATCAAAAAAGCAAAATTTTCTATTTATGGACTTCCGGGGCTATTGCATCAATATGATATAGTACTGGATTCTAATCATTGACAAACTTACAATATCTAAACAAAAAGGATCAACATAATAGACCGATCCTTTTTGTTTCTAAAAACCCCAGGTAATTCCAATTTCCCAAAGCTCTTTGACTGCCAGAAACGATAATAAGGACAACATAGGTCATATTTTGTCTGGCTTCAGTATAAAAATTGGCCATATTGTTTTATATTTTGATGGATGATTATAAGAAGACGGAATGAAAGTGGATAGTCTTCAAGGAAAATCATCTCAAAGAATTTGAATTTAAAATGAATTGACGAAATCAGTTCTATTAGGCTTTAAGAGATCGCAAACATGAAAGAAGAGAAAAACCCATATTCCCCAAGAAGGGAATTTATGATAAAAGCAACAGGCCTATTGGGAACAGGAGTGTTGATGGGATTCCCTTCACTTGCTTGGTCTATTCAAACTGAGAAGCGATATTCCGTCAAAGAGGTCATCGATATCCTGATCAAAGATATCCCGGGGGCTCCTTTTGAAAGGACTGTAGACCATCTCAGGTCAGGCAGTATGGATCAAGAGGTCACAGGAATCGTCACGACCATGTTTCCCACTTTAGCAGTTATAGAAAAGGCCGTCAAGATCGGCGCTAATATGATTGTCGCCCATGAAACCCTTTACTATAACCATCAGGATGAAACGGATTGGTTGGAAAATGATGAGGTTTTTCATCACAAAAAAGCACTTCTGGAAAAGCATCAAATTGCCATTTGGCGATTTCATGATTATTGGCATCGAAGACAGCCGGATGGAATTGCAGAAGGAAACCTGAAAAAGCTAGGTTGGGAAAAGTACTATAACCCTGAAACCCCAAGATTGCTCAGATTACCAGAGGCACAACCCTTACATGCTGTTCTGGCACACATTAAGGCACAATTTGAAATCCCCTCCCTCAAGTTGGTGGGTGATTTGCAACAATCTGTACAAAGTATTTACCTGGCCTTTGGAGCCATCGACAGCAGGATGATCATCGGCGCCATTCAGGAATACCAACCCGATCTGATTCTCAGCGGAGAAACCAGAGAATGGGAAACAGTTGAACGGGTCCGAGATGGAAGGCTAATGGGGAAAAATACCGCCCTGTTGATTTTGGGCCATGAACACAGTGAGGCGCCGGGAATGGAGTTTGCGGCCGAATGGATTCAAAAGAAAATACCGGACATCAAAGTAAGTTACCTGGCTTCAGGAGATCCTTTTCAGTTTATTTGACTGAATTAACATTAATTCCGTCAATTCAAGACTCTATTTAACAATCAACATAGATTGAAACCATTTTTGCCGTTTTTGCATTTTAATACCAATAAGCAAAACTGAAACAATCTTTATGGAAAGACCTGATTTTAATATTGAAGAAGTCAATAAAATTATCCGTGGACGTAGATCCATGTTTGTCGCCCAATTCAAGGAAAATGATCCCGTAGATGATGCCATCATCGAGGAAATATTGGAAAATGCCAACTGGGCACCCACCCATAAACTCACCGAACCTTGGCGGTTTACGGTATTCACAGGAGAAGGCTTGAAAAAACTTGGAGACTTCCAGGCTGAACTGTACAAAGAAAGGGCTAGCAAAAGCGGAAATTTCATCGAGGCCACCTACCAAAAACTGAAAGAAAATCCACTAAAAGCCTCTCATGTGATCATCATCAAAATGAAAAGGGATTTGAAGGCCAATCTTCCTGTTATGGAAGAAATCTCAGCTGTGGCGATGGCGGTTCAGAACATGTACCTCACAGCAGCTGCACATGGATTGGCCAGCTATTGGGGCACAGGAGGCATGACTTTCTGGCCTGAAGCCAAGGAATGGTTGGGCTTGGAAGAAGATGATATGATGATGGGTTATTTTTATGTGGCCAAACCTGCAACTGACAGATGGCCTGCAGGAAAAAGAAAACCTGTTCAGAAAAAAACCGATTGGGTGAGATAAACTCAATTGAAAAAATCAGGCATTGAAATAATCCAATGCCTGATTTTCTCTTTTCTTTTATAATTACAAAGCCCTGAAACGAGGAGGCTCAATACCATGAGAGCGGATATAGGATATTGCTGCACCACGGTGATGGGTAGTATGGTCATCAATCAAAGCCACTACCTGACGTCTTGTTCCCGACATGCCAAAAAACTCAACTGTTTCTCCAAGTTGTTCGGTAGACAATGCAGAAACAGTTCCTTTGGTATAATCATAACAAGCAATGACAAAAGCTTTCAATTCTGCTTTGGTTGCAGGTTTTGCACCCAAGTCAAAAGAAGGCTGTGCGCCATTCAGAAAGTTTTGGCTGATACCAGCTGCAGCAGAGGCAAGGTGAACGATTTGCTCGCTGAAGCTCATGGCAGATTCATGCGGCCTGTAATCCAATAAATCATCAGGCATCTTGTCTACAACTTCCAAGGTAAACTGTTTTCCGTTTTCCCATTTCGCTGCAAATTCTTCCATGGTCGTTTGCGCAAAAGAATTTGCCTGAACTCCCAAACCAAGCATGAGCACTAAAGCCAAGGAGAATAGTTTTGTAATCATTTTCATAATAAACTGATTTTGAGGTGCTTTTATAAATTTGCGATTTCTAGGCCTCAAATCAAACGATTTTGATAAATTTGAAGCCATGTCAATTAAGTCTAACAAGTTTATTTTCATTTTGTTCCTCCTTTTCGGATGTGAAGGTGATTATCTACCCAAACCCTTGGGGTACAATAGAATTGATTTGCCAGAAAGAGCATTTATAGATTTGGAAGAAGGAAAGCCTTATACTTTTCAACATTCCGTACATGCTTTGATAGAAGCTGATTCCTTCAATTTGGCCGAAACAGCATGGATAAACCTCAACTATCAAAGTCTTGGAGGGAAAGTTCACCTGACCTACTTAGAATTGGATACTAAAGGAAAAGATATCAAAACGGTCGTGAATGATGCGATCAACCTGACAGCCAAGCATCAGATCAAAGCCTATGGGATTGAAGAATCTATCATGATGACCCCAAAAGGCTACACCGGAGTAGCCGCTGAACTGAGCGGGGAAGTACCCACACAGTTTCAGTTTTTTGTGACGGATTCTACCAAGAACTTCCTAAGAGGGGCTCTTTATTTCAACACCGCCATGAAAAACGACTCCCTTGCCCCTGTGATCGAATACATCAAAGTCGACATGGCGCATTTGATCAATACGCTGGAATTTAAGAATTAGGCAGTCTTTGGATTTAGCTGAGTTTTTCCTTTCTGAAAAGACTACCTTAACCGAATATTCTTCCAATTCTTGATGATGATGATTCCGCCCAGAATAGCCACAATAGAGGCAATGCTGGCATAAAGTGTTTGACCATAAATCCAGAACCCAACTGCGAATAGCGCTGCATAGACCATCACTGAACCTGTCAGCATCAAGCCAATATCCAATGGCAATTGACCTTGTTCCTGCTGCTCTTGTGGATATTTGTTCAATAAATTTTTCCACCCTAAAGCTGCTGGTCTGACTTTTCTATAGAAAGAAAGCAAGACCTCATCTTTTTCAGGCTTTGTAAATAGGGTTGCCAAAACCCAGCCCAAGGTAGTGATACCCACGCCATACAATAATTTTAGGTATTCCTGATGCCCTGGAATTTCAATAATGCTCAATTTTGGATTGATGACTTCGAAGAAAATGGCCACCACAAAGGATATAATCATCGCCGCAATTTCTGTGTAGGCATTGATCCTCCACCAAAACCAGCGTAAGATAAAGATCAGGCCAGTACCTGCACCAATCTGTAAGAGTATATTGAAGGCTTCCAAAGCAGAAGAAAGTGCCAAAGCCAAGAAGGCTGCCAAAACCATCAACAAAACTGTGGAAATCCTTCCCACAGCTACCAATTCCTTGTCACTGGCTTCTGGCTTGAGAAACCTCTGGTAAAAATCATTCACCACATAGGAAGAGCCCCAGTTGAGGTGTGTGGACAAGGTGGACATGACCGCAGCAATCAAAGAGGCAAGGACAATGCCGATCAATCCAGTGGGCAAGAAAGTGAGCATGGCAGAATAAGCCAAATCATTACCTAATTTATCTACCGGGATATGTGGAAATGCTTCCTGCATATCAGAAACTTGCGGAAATATGATCAAAGAAGAAAGTGCAATGATGATCCAAGGCCATGGCCTCATGGCATAATGGGCAATGTTGAAGAACAATGTTGCTCCAATCGCATTTTTCTCATCTTTGGCAGATAGCATCCTTTGGGCGATATAGCCCCCACCTCCAGGCTCGGCACCAGGATACCAAGTAGCCCACCATTGAATAGCCAAAGGCATGATCAATAATGGAATCACCAAGTTCCAATCATTGAAGTCAGGTAGAATATTTAGTTTGTCTGAGACATTTGGATGCGTGAGCAAATTGTTCAATGAACCGATTTCCGGCATGTCCAATACATAAATGGCCGCACCGATTGCACCGGCCATCGCAATGAAAAACTGGAAAAAGTCTGTCAATAAGACTCCCTTCAAACCCCCAAGTGAACTGTAAATTACGGTAACTACAGATGCCAACAACAATGTTTCCCAAGGTGCAAGACCTAGCATGACTCCCCCAATTTTAATAGCTGCCAAAGAGACAGTTGCCATGATCACCACATTGAAAAACACCCCCAAATAAATGGCCCGGAAAGCCCTTAGAAATGCCGCTGGCTTGCCACCATAGCGCAGTTCATAAAACTCCAAATCCGTAGTCACTTCTGACCTTCTCCATAATTTGGCATAGACGAATACGGTCAGCATACCGGTCAACAAGAACGCCCACCAGACCCAGTTACCGGAAACCCCATTAGTCCTGACAATGTCTGTCACCAAATTTGGTGTATCCGCGGAGAAAGTGGTTGCCACCATGGAAACCCCCAATAACCACCATGGCATATTCCGGCCGGAAAGAAAGAATTCCTTGGCAGAAGTACCCGCTTTTCGGGAAGTCAAGACGCCAATGAGCATGGAAATCACAAAAAAAGCGATGATAATGCTCCAGTCGATCAGGGAAATATTCATAGGTTATGGGTTATGTCAGTGAAATCTTGGCCTAAGTTTCTAAATTTTTTTATTTACTTAGCAAAACTTATTCAATATTTTTCACTAATGTAAATAATTAATCAAGAATTGCAAAGTAGGGTTTTTAAAATTGGAAAATATTGCTGTGGATAGAATTCAACCCTCATTATTCTCTTTGTTTGGAATGCGCTACATTTGTACAGCACTTAGAAATAAACCTATGCAGTCTTTTTCGTGGTTACCCGAGGTAAACCGATTATATGGATTTCAAATTACTGAAAACAAAATCAGGCCATTTGGAGATGGTCATATCCATCAGACCTTTTTGATTGATTGGGAGGACAAAAAATTTATTTTGCAGCGTTTCAACCATCAGGTGTTCCAATTCCCTGAAAGGATTTCACATAATCATGACATCCTGATTCGGGAAATTGATCCAGAAAAACTGCCTTTTATTTTGCCACTTCCCATACCCAATATGCATGGCGAATTATTTTCTGTGATCGATGGGCAATATTTCAGGTTAGCCCCATTTGTAGAAGGTAAATGTGTGAATGAGGTAGATTACCCCCATCAAGCTTATTTGGCGGCAAAAGCATTTGCTCAGTTTATCGTAGCTGGAATCCACATCAAGGCCTCCTTACTGCAAGAATCCATACCCAATTTCCATGATCTTCAATTGCGTTATCAGCAACTTTTGCAATCAGTAAGCAGCACCCAAAGACAGGTGAAAGGTGAGCTAAAGGAATTGGTGGATTTTTATCTGGATCAGAAAAAATTGGTGGAGGAATATGCATTATGGAAAAGTAAACTCCCGTTGAGGATGACCCATAGTGACACCAAAATCAACAACCTGATCTATGCTGATGATTTTTCCAAAGTCAATGCGGTGATTGACCTGGATACCATCATGGCCGGCTATGTCTTTTACGATTTCGGGGATTTGGTCAGGACGGTAGCCTGTACAGAAGGCGAATCCTCCCAAAATTGGGAAAACATCAAGGTGGACATGCCCAAATATGCAGCCTTATTAAAAGGTTTTCAGGAAGTAGGAGAAGGTGCTTTCACCAAAGAAGAAATACAATCCCTGCCCTATGGCGGCCAAATGATGACCTGCATCATGGGCTTTCGATTTTTGGCAGATTACCTCAATGGTAATGTCTATTACACCATCCACTATGAAGAGCAGAACCTTCACCGGGCGAAGAATCAGATGTTTTTACTAAAGGCCTTGCAAAGAATATAAGCCCGTAACATATCCTTTACTGAGTGATTTTGTAAATTCATCCTACTTAAAACAAATAGTAATTGTATTTTCCCCTATAAAATCAAACTATCATTAACTGCAGGTCAATAGGATTTCAAATTCTACTTAAAAAAATAAGGCGTAGTGGTAAACTACGCCTAGAAGAGATGTTCAAGAATTGAAATTACTCGATTGAGATATTTATTGGATTCCCATCTACAAACCTAAGATGAAGTTCGGATTCACTGTCTACGATCTTAAATCTAACATGATCATATGCCTTTGGAGAGTAATCTATAAAGTTTTGCTTAAATGGATCTCCAGGTAAATTTCTAGCAGCGTAGCTTTTGGGGAAATTGTACTTAATGAATTTTATATCTAGATTTATCAATGGTTGCCCTTGGAAGGTAAAATCATCTAAGTCATCAAAACTGATTAAAAGGGTGCCAGAAGATGAAACACTCACCCCATTCTTTCTCTCCCAAAAAAAGGTTGATGATTCTTTATTTTGGTTGTTCAAGTTATCAATGATTGTTTCCCAATCACCTTTTCTTAATTCAAAAACAGAGTTATCAAAAATTTTTATATCATTATTATCAAGTACATTAATGTCTTGAGCTATTTTTTCTAATTCTGCTGCATCAACTATTTCTAACCAAATAGGAGCATCACCCCATGTAACAACCGGAATATCGATATCACCTCCATCTCCTGCAAACTCAAACCCTTCATTCAAATTTTCCTGTCTTGTATCAATTTGTTGATTACAAGAAATGCTGAAAACTGCAGCAAAAATTAAGTAAAGAAAGCTTCTATATTTCATAACCTTTGTTGTAATAATAAATCTGACAAAATTTTAATTGTTCGCAAATAAAAAAAACCTTACCATCAATTTTTCAAAGAATTTTTAGTAAAAAAAAATAATAAATATTAATGCCGTTAAGTTAAGGAATGTGATTAAATAGATTTGTAATTCATTGAGTATTTCAGTTTAGCTCTGAATTTCCGCTTGAATACCTGGTTTCTTCTTGAATATTCTATTTTGGAAGCGATTT